>CAYOTJ010000084.1:6452-7983 GCA_964406855.1 uncultured Saprospiraceae bacterium | reverse complement strand
GCGTACAAAGCGTGACCCAGTCGCCAGCAGCAGGAACCCCGGTTTCTGGCTCAGGTAACATGACGGTGACCCTGACAGTAACCGACGTGAATGGCTTGATCAATACTTGTACCTTCACGGTAAGCAAGGTGGATAATACCGCGCCGAGCATCACTTGTCCGGCTACGCAGACACTGGTATTGGGAAGTTCTTGTACGGCTTCACTGCCCAACTACACCAGCTTAGCCAGCACCGCCGACAACTGCGGCGTACAAAGCGTGACCCAGTCGCCAGCAGCAGGAACCCCGGTTTCTGGCTCAGGCAACATGACAATGACCCTGACGGTAACCGACATCAACGGCCTGACCAACAGCTGTACCTTCACCGTAGTCCGAGCCGACCAGACACCACCCACCGTCAGTTGTTTCAACCAAACCGTTGTGTTCAACGGACAGAGCAGTATCACTCTGAATCCAGTGGAGCTGGCCGATGCCTTCGACAACTGTAGCACACCCACGCTGACACTATCGAGCCCTACCGTGAGTTGTGCCCAATTGGGTCAAGCGGTGACTGTGACCGCCACCGCTACCGACGCGGCGGGCCTCACGGCCTCCTGCACCAGCTTCATCACCCTCACGGGCCTACCCTGTGGCTGGAGCCAAGATTCCGATGGCATTGGCTGCACCGACGGCAGCGAGGTCAATTACAACCTCAACACCCAAGTATGGACGGCTACCAGCACCAACTGCTACTATGCGCCGCCCTTCACCGCCGATGACATGGCCTTTGCCCAGCGCACGCTCTGCGGCAATGGCAGCATAGAGGTTCAAGTCACCAGCATCAATGGCAGCGGTTGGGCCGGCATCGTGCTGCGCGAAAGTAGCGCCCCAGGAGCCCGCAAAGTGCAACTGATGACCAACATGGGCAACTTCAGCCGCCGCGAGGTGCGCTACACCCCCGATGGCCAGGCCTACCCTCAGCAGTTCCCGAGCCAAAACCGCTACTGGCTGCGCATCTTGCGCGTGGGCCAACAGTTTGTGGGCTATGTATCGGCCAACGGCGCCTATTGGTCACAGGTATTTGCCTTAACCGTAGACATGGGGCCCTGTGTGGAAGCAGGCCTGGCAGCGACCAACAACCTGCCCACCAGTACCGTCACCGCTACCTTTGCCAACGTGCAAGTGAATAACAGCAGCAGCCTCAGGGCCCCCTCCAATCAGGAGCCTGGCGACGAACCCAACCTTAACCTCAACATCTTCCCCAACCCCAGCAAGGGTGAGCTCTACCTCGACCTGAGTGGCTATGCGGGTAGGCCCGTGACGATCGAGGTACACGACCTGACCGGTCGACTGTTACAACAAACCCAGCTAGATGCTGCGCCCACCCTAGAGCAACTCGACCTGAGCGACTGCCCGACGGGCCTGTATCTGGTGCGCGTGCGGGCCGAGGGCCAGCCCGATCAAATTAGGCGGGTATTGCTCCAACAGCTATAGTCCACAAATGGTGATGTAGTTGATAGTTCCACCGGTAAGAACTGCTGTAGAATCTCTTT
>CAYOTJ010000084.1:1981-6442 GCA_964406855.1 uncultured Saprospiraceae bacterium | reverse complement strand
GGGTATGCCGATCCGGTCTTTTTTTTGGGGGGCTGTCGCGCCCTCGTTACACTCGGCCGGGTAAACGTCGTCCGTCCCACAACGCCCTCGCTAAGCTCGGTGCGATCTTGATGCGGTAGGGGCTAAAATGGGCTTGCTGCCCGGGGCAACGGTGGAAGCGGTATAGCCCCGCCTTCAAAGGCGTTTTTCGGCCAATAGAACCATAGCGGGGCTATAAGAGCGGACGACGTGGTGGCGGGCCGGCCTGGCCATAACCGCCACATCGGGAATATAGCCAACAGGCCGGCCCGACAGCCCCCCAAAATCACTCCCCTACCCTTTTCACGGCGACGCTTCCGGCGGCGGTGTGCAATTCGAGCAGGGTATCGGATGGCAGGTCTTGCCAGTTTTTGACGATGCGCCCCTGGTGGATCACCAAGGCGAAGCCGCGATTGAGCTGGCTGTCGAGGCTGAGTAGCTGCTCTAACCGGGCGAGGTGATCGAGTTCTCGGGCGGCGGTTTTGAGTTGGCGGCGCGCCCAGCGGGGCCAGTCGGCGCCGATGCGATCGAGATGGGCGGCCTGCCGGCGGAGGGCGAAGCGGGAGAGGCTGCGCAGCCCCAAGTGGGCGCGGTCGAGCTCCTGGCTGCGCAGGCGCAGGTGACGTTGGGTGTGCTGTTGTAATTGTAGCGCGGTATCGGCGAGGGCGGCATCGCAGCGCAGGCTGCGGGTCAGCAGCCATTCGGCTACGGCGGTGGGCGTTTTGAGGGCCTGCCAGGCTACGCGGTCGAGGAGGGTTTCGTCGGTTTCATGGCCGATGCCGGCGAGTACGGGCAGGGGGCACTCGGCGGCGGCGCGGCATAGCTCCAACTCGTCGAATGCGGCCAGATCGATGCGGGAGCCGCCGCCGCGGATGATGACTACGGCGTCGAAGCGATGGGCCTGCCGGCCTATGGCCCGCAGTTGGCGCGGTATTTCGACGAGGGCTGCGGCGCCTTGTACGGCGGCCGGAAAGAGCCGCAGAGAGAAGGCGTAGCCGTAGGGGTTGGCCAGCAACTGATTGTGAAAGTCGTGGTAACCTGCGGCGGTTTCGGCGCTGACGACGGCTATGCGCTGCACGGCAGCGGGCAAGGGCAGGGCGGCATTGCGCTCCAGCAGGCCTTCGCGCTGGAGCATTTCGAGGGTTTGGCGGCGCCTGAGTTCCAACTGGCCCAAAGTAAAATCGGGGTCGACGTCTTCCACAACCAGCTTGAGGCCGTAGCGCTCGTGGTAGTCGACGCGGGCTTTGATTCGAATTTCCACGCCGGCGGCAAGCAAGGCGTCGAGGGCCTTGCCATAGCGCGCCCGCAACTGCCGGTAGTTGCGCTCCCAAAGCACGGCCGAGGCCTGAGCGGCCAGTTCGTTGGCGGCATCGCCTTTTTCGGCCAGTTCCATAAACAAATGCCCCCGCGACTCGCTCACCTGGAAAACCTCGGCCCTGAGCCAGAGCGGCTCGGGCAGGTTGAGGGCCAGTATACGCCGGATGTGGGTTTGCAGCGTCAGCAAAGTGTAAGTTGACATGGACGTTGGGTAAATTCCAGCGCAAGATAGCCCAAAAATTAGGTCTAAGTTCTACTTTTACGGCCAATAAACAACCCCATCCAATGGCTACTCACGATCAGGAATCTACTACGCCTCAGTCCGGCTTCTCTACCCGCGCCATCCGCGGCCAGATGGAGCGCACGGCCTACCGGGAGCATAGCGCGCCGGTATTTATGACGTCAAGCTTTGTTTTCCCCAGCGCGGAGTCGATGGCGGCTACGTTCAGCGGCGAGGAAGAAGGCATCATCTACTCGCGCTACAACAACCCCGGCGTAGATGAGTTTGTGGCCAAGGTATGCGCTATGGAAGGGGCCGAGGCGGGCTTTGCGACGGCTTCGGGTATGGCGGCCGTATTTGCCGGCATGCTGCCTTTTTTGCGCCAGGGCGACCATGTGCTGGCATCGCGGGCGCTGTTTGGCTCTACCCATCAGATATTGACCCAGTTGTTTCCCCGCTGGGGCATCACCCACACCTATGTGGACGCCGCCGATGTGGATAGCTGGGAGGCCGCCGTGCAGGACAATACGCGGCTGCTGTTTGTGGAGACGCCCTCCAACCCGGGGCTGGCGCTGGTAGACCTTGAGGCGGCGGGGGCGCTGGCGCGGCGGCATGGGCTTATTTTTGTGGTCGACAACTGTTTTGCCACCCCTTATCTGCAGCAGCCATTGGCTTATGGCGCCCACCTTTCGGTACACTCGGCCACCAAGTGGATGGACGGGCAGGGGCGCACCTTAGGCGGCATTGTGGTGGGCAGCGCCGAGCTGATGGAGCCCATTATTTTCTTTTGCCGGCATACGGGTCCGGCCATGTCGCCTTTCAATGCCTGGGTGTTGTCGAAGAGTTTGGAGACGCTGGAGCTGCGCATGGATCGGCACTGCGACAATGCCCTGGCGCTGGCCCGGTGGTTGGAGCAGCAGCCCGGCGTAGCGCGGGTACACTATCCGTTTTTGCCCAGCCACCCACAGCAGGCGCTGGCTCAGCGCCAGATGAAACAAGGCGGCGGCATCGTGAGCATTGAGCTGGCCGGGGGCGCCCCGGCTGCCTTCCGGCTGATGAATGCCCTGCAACTGTGTTCGCGCACCTCCAACCTCGGCGACAGCCGCACTACGGTTACGCATCCGGCCTCGTCTACTCATGCCAAGCTTACCGAGGCGGAGCGGCAGGCCGTGGGCATTGCGCCGGGGCTGCTGCGCATCAGCGTGGGGCTGGAAGCGGTAAAAGACGTGATGATGGATTTGCAGCGGGGGTTAGAACGATAAGGATTCCGACAAAGTAGGTATCGGCGCGCACGCGGCCTTGCAAGTATGGCTGTAATTTGCTTACTTTGGGAGTTTTCCAAAATGCAGGCCGTACGACATGAAGGATTGCGCACAGGAAGGCAATCAACTTATTATAACTTCCAGATAAAAATGACCTCATCAATTATCATTACCATTTGCGTTTTGTTGCTGCTTGCCTATCTCTTTGACGTTACTTCTTCTAAATCCAAAATACCCTCTGTTGTACTACTGCTGGTCTTGGGCTGGGGCGTCGGAAATTTAGCCAAATGGCTGGAAATCAACATCCCTGATTTAACGCCCATTCTACCCGTGCTGGGTACGGTAGGCCTCATCTTAATTGTACTGGAGGGTTCTCTGGAGCTTCAGCTCAACCGGTCGAAGTTGCCTTTGGTGCGCAAGTCGTCGCTGTTGGCTTTTTTGCCCATGCTGTTCTTCAGTTTTGCTTTGGCTTACGCATTCCAGTATTTTGGCCATATTCCTTTTAAGGTAGGCTTAGCCAACGCCATACCGTTGGCCATCATCAGCAGCGCCATTGCCATTCCGAGCGCACAGCATTTAAGCAACAGCGATCGGGAGTTTGTTACCTACGAGAGCAGTTTGTCGGACATCCTCGGGGTAATCTTTTTCAACTTCATCACCCTTAATGACTACATCGGGTCCAAATCGGTGTGGACTTTTCTGCTCAACATTGTTCTTATCCTCATTGTAACGGGGTTTTCCACGTTGGGTCTGGCTTTTTTGCTGGGAAAGATCAGGCATCACGTCAAGTTTGGCCCCATCATTTTGGTGGTGGTATTGATATACGCTATCGCTAAAGAATACCACCTTCCGGCGCTCATTTTTATCCTTTTGCTGGGGTTGTTTTTGGGCAACCTCGACGAGGTGCAGGAGAATAAATTCATACAGCGCCTCCAGCCTGAGGTACTCAACCGCGAAGTATATAAGTTTCACGAGCTTACGATTGAGATTGCTTTTCTCGTTCGCTCGCTGTTTTTTCTATTGTTTGGCTACCTCATCCAGACCTCGGAGTTGCTCAATCCGGCCACCATCACCTGGGCGCTGGCCATTACAGCCGGTATTTTTGCGCTACGGTGGATTTTCCTGCTGATCTTCAAGCTGCCTGCCCGGCCGTTGCTTTTTTTAGCGCCCCGCGGGCTGATCACTATCTTATTATTTTTATCGATTCCGGCAGAACAAATCATACCGCTGGCCAACAAATCGCTGGTCATTCAGGTAATTATCCTCACCGCCTTGATGATGATGCTGGGGCTGATGGCTACTCCTCATCCTGTCAGGCAAACTCCTGCTGATGGCGAGGAAGAATAAAAGCCGGCTACCGGCCAAAGACATCGTAATAGCGATCGGCATGTTCCTCATATCGTTTCATGAGGTCTATGTTTTTTTTCTCTAAGGGCGTGAGGTCGCCACGAATATCGGTAGACACAGGCATGTACCACTCCACATAGCGATCGAAGATAAAGCGCATTTTGCGGTTTTTGAAGGAATAGCCGTGGCGGGCGTAAATGGCGTTGCGCATTACTTCCAGATCGCCTTTGTACATATTTTCGACCTGTTGGCGGGTGAGCGCTTCTTTGGAGGGATTGTATTTGAATACATCCTGGG
>CAYOTJ010000084.1:0-1971 GCA_964406855.1 uncultured Saprospiraceae bacterium | reverse complement strand
GGCGTATTCGGCATGTTTTTCATAGAGGGCGTCCCAGAGTACGTCCTCGGGTAAATCCAGATTGGGGTTATAAGCAAAGCGTCGGTATTTAAGCTCATAGGTTCGCCCGGTTACAGGTAGCTTGTTGTTGTTGGCTTTCCATGTTCCCTTGAGCAGGCCGGCTTCCGAGTTGAGTACAAAAGTAAAGACGCCATCGTAGCGATCGTCGCCGGGCTCTTTACCGGTGATTTCCAGTCCTTCTTTTACTTCTTTGTACGGCCCTGAAAACGACCTCAGGTTGCCGGCTACCACGCTATGGCCAAAGGCCGTAGTGACATTAAAAGAATCGATAAAAATGGTGATCTTATTGGCGTATACAAAGTCGGCATTTTCATCGTATTCAGCGGCCTCAAACGCGCCCGCGTAGCTGCCTATGGCCTCGGGATGCACCCGCGTGGCGGCGGTTGATTCTTTTCGCTCCGGCGGCAATGGCGCCAGGGTGTCAAAGGGCGTAATGGCGGAAGCATCGCTATTGGGATCGGAAGAAGAAGCCGGGCTGCCGCAAGCCGTCAGCAGGGCTAATCCAAACAAAAGAACGAGGGTAAGCATAAATCTATTTATTAGCGTTGATGAATACCCGCCGCCTGATGATCCACTCTGCTATCAGCAGGTTGAGCACCCAGCCCAGCCAGGCAACTATGCGATAGACATCCATTGGCCTGGGGTGGAAGGCAGCTACCAGGCCTACCTTCCAGGCGCGCAGGGTGATGGCCGACAAGGCTAAGGCAAAGCTCCTGATCATCCAGTTGCGATGTGCCTTTATATCTCCTTTGCGGGCGGTATGCCAGCCTTTCAGGGTACAATATACCCACAATATGGCCAACAAACAAAACGCCAGTTGGGAGGTTGGGCCGCCGTTGGCGTGCAGCCCAATGACGAAGCCCGACGGCCCTGCCAAAAAAACTGCCACAAAGGCATAAATGCGCCCCGATACGCGATGCCAGCGCGGCGCTCGCTTCAGCAGCCCGGGCGAAAACTGGGTAAAGCCCGCCGGCAGGCAAATGATGGAGGCGTACACATGTACAAAAAAGGCCTGGCGATAGTACGCCAGACCCATATACTCTTGTTTGATGCGGAGAAAAGCCACGTCATCGTTCCAAGGGATGTACTGACGGGTGATCTCCCACATCAGCCAGCAAAACCAGGCATAGGCCAGCAGCAGGGCGCCCTCCCCGTAGTTGATCTGCCTTAGCGCTGTAAAAAGCCCTGTTCCGAGGCGTTGCTCCGGCACTACTTGTACTTAACTTCTTTCACCTTGCCGTCTACCAATACCAGCATAACGGGCTTATTGCTGGTTTCGGGGTTGGGCATGATGGCGCCCTCCTGGCCAGGCACCGGGGCCGTATAGTCGGCAGGTATGCGGCACTCCCGCTTTTCGGGCATAAAAGCCACTACCGCCTGAAGGCTGTCGCCTTCCAGCGACAGATAGTTGATCGTCAGCGCTTCCGAAGAAAGCATGGCGTTCTGATACTTGGCTTCCAGCTCGCCCGTCATGGTTTTGATGGCCGGGTTGGTGGGGCGGGGCTTGACGGCTTCGCCGGCGGCTTCGCCCTGTGCGCCATCCTGAGCCTGTTCGTTTTGGTTACCTGCGCATGCTGCCAGAAAGACAACCAGCGCCAGCAGCGATAAAAATTTCGCGTTCATGGTCAATGTACCTTTAATTTTGGCTGCAAGTTTCCGAAAAAAATGGCTTTTCCGGGCTTTTTTTATCGTTTTTAATGCGCAAAGCCATTAACAACGCCCCTAAATACCGTAATCAGCACCTTTTTACCGCTTCTGCCTGTGGCCATGTAGGGTGGATGATCGGCCGGATAAGACTTGTTCTGGCTGAGCTCGCTCTCTCCCGGGGCCACCAGCAAGCTGCCCTCCTGCCCGAGCAACGCATACCACCAACTTTGGTCGCCGGCTTCCAGCACGCCCCAGGCGGTGACG
>CAYOTJ010000083.1:0-10720 GCA_964406855.1 uncultured Saprospiraceae bacterium | reverse complement strand
GTGTAAAGACTTTGCTTTTCAGCAGCCCCTGAACCATTCCGCATCGGTTGCCGCTTCGGCTATAAACGATCACTTCCTGATCGCGGTAGGGTTCCAGTTCTTCCAATCTGGCAAGCACAAAGCCCATCGGTATGTGTTCGCCTCCGATATTAAATTCTTCGCGTTCGTAGGGTTCGCGCACGTCGAGAAGAAAAAAATGCTGATCGCCGGCGGCGAGTCGTTCTTTGAGTTCCTGAACGGTAATATCTGCCATAGTGGTAGGAGATTAGTTTGAAGCTAACACAATAATGCGCTGGCTGTGGGTTTGGTTGTGCTGGTGGTCGATAATTTGCATAACATACATGCCATTGGGCAGGCCTGCCAGCGATAAGCTGGCCGATAACCCGCCTTGGCGCAGCCTGGCGCCAGTGGCATCGTAAAGGCTATACGACCAATCCTGGAAGTCTACCCTTCCTTCGGGCAGGGCCACGGTTATCCAGTCGGCGGCCGGATTGGGGTACAACCTGGGGGCCGGCATGGCGGGCGTTTCCGCCACAGGCGTAGCTGCCGGCGTCTCGCTGCCCACAACGGGGCGTATCATGAGGGCGCCGGGCAGTACCCCACTGATGGGAATCCAGCCTAAACCATTGTTCACGGAGATGCGTTCGCTCGATACGGGATTATTCCGATCATAGCCCACGGCGATACAACTGCCCAGCGCACAGTTGGAGCCCTGGAACCAGCCCACATAAAAATCACCTTCGGGCAGCGCCAGCGGCGCCAGCTCGCCGGCGGCATTTGTCAGCGGATAAGTAGTGAAGCCCTGCAAGGTGTCAAAAAAAGTGTCGGCATAGTCCGGTGTGATGCGGAGCTCGTACTCTGGCGTACCGTCGAGCTGGCCCACCCATACGCGCAGGCGCATGTCTTGTTGGGTATAGTCGCCGCCGGTATGAGGAAAGTGTATTTGTATGCCCCTAAGGGTATCGGCTACGGTTGCCTGGTAGCGCTGAGCCACCTGGCGGCCGGGGCCATTTTCGAGGGCCGTCTCGGCAGTGCCGTCGTCGTAGGCGAAGTAGTTGGCAAAAACGGTTGTTCGCTCCACGATGTCATTGCGCTGTACCGACTCTAAGCCGGGGCCGCCCACCTGACTGGTATTGCTGAACACATAGCGGAGATTAAAGCTGAGTTCGTCATAGCTGTCGAAGGCATTGCTGCTCATGGCCGACAGATAGGCCGGCCATACCGACGGGAAGGTAGGGTCATTGATGAGGCTGTAATTCCGGGAGATGTGCTCGCCGTTTGGGATGTTGCTTTCCTGTCCGTTGAACAGCGTTGCCGGGCCCAATACCTGCTGATTGCTGTTTTGCTCCAGAAGGCTCACCGAGGAGGGGCTGGCGTTAAGCGTCTGTTCGGCATGGTTGAAGAGGCCCACCTGTAGCTCGTCGTTGAGCAACGCTTCGGGGTTCACCTGAAAATGCCGCCACGGGATACTGGTATAAGGCGCTGCCACATAGCCCGGCAGTTGGGTGAAAGCTACATCGGAGATGTTTTGCTGTGTCAGTTGCGCATCGAGGCGTACATAGTCGATGTTCCATTGATCGCGCATACCCTGGCGGTCGGCCAGATTGATGAATCGAAACTGGAAGTTGGCGTGGTAAAACAGGGAGGTAAGCGGGATAGAAACAAATTGGAAGGTATCCACCTGCGTTATCGGCACGCTGCCGGGCAGGCCGGAAAAGCGCCGCACCGTGAGCCATGCGCCGTTGGGCGCCAGGAACTGAACCAACAGCGAATCTTTGGTTTCGGGGCGGTCGCCCAGGCCTCCGCGTTGCATCCAGAAAGTAAGGGTGGGCGTGCCCTGTATGCCTTGCAGGTTGATGTAGTCGGAGGTGAGTCGGTCGGCCTGACCGGGGTTGCCGCCCCAGGGGCGCCCCCGGTGGTTGACGCCATCGAAGGTGGCGACGCCCACGGATGGAGGCAGTATACCCAGCTCCTGATTGACGAAAACTTCGCGATCGAGCCAGAGGTCTTCATCGGGGAAGGGGCCTTCGTAGGAGAAATCATCCATAAAGGGCAGGTTGCGGCTGGAGCGGTTGATGCGGAAAGCAAAGCGATAGGTATCGCAGATGCCGTAGTCGTCGCAGATGGTTACGCAGAGCGAATCGACGCCCCGGAAACGCGAAGCCCGATAGATGAAATTTTCATCCGGGGCGGTGTAATCGGTAAAATAAGCCAACTGATCGCGGCCTGCGTAGCTGTCGGGGCAATCGTCGAAGAAATTGCATCGAAAAACGCCCGGCAGCACGCCGGCATCGACGGCTTGCGTGGTGGTGGCGCCTGGGGTTAGCGTCACTTGCGGCGGAAAGTAATTCCGATTGCGGCGGCGGGCCAGCAGATCGAAGTATAGCGTATCGAGGCAGGCGCCTGTGTTTACCGAGCAGAAAGCGACGCCAATGCGATCTATGCCGGCGCTTACGCCGGGGTCGGGGATATAAATCAGCCGATCGCCGCTAACGGAAGCCTGCCCGAAGAGGGCCTCTTCGCAGTTGGCGCACTGAAAAGTGAGCGGCCCCCGGTCGGTGGTATCTACCATGATGCGTTGGCGAAGCGTATCGCCGGCCAGTACGGGTAGGGCGCCGCTGAGGGGCAGGTCGCAGTCGTCCTGTTTGGTACGGGTAGCTGCTATCTCCTCCGAATAGGGGAAATCCATTTCCGAATCCCTGACGGCGCGTTCCAGCGCGGCATTGGCGCTCAGGGGTGTTAGTTGCTGGGCAAAGCCAGCGGTTGCCCATAACAGCAACCCTACAATAACTGTAATTCTCATCGTATCCTTAAAGCTTTTCTGAGCAATGGCGCTTACTGCGTCGCCGTTGCGACTACTTCACTGAACGCAGTGAAATGATTTTTAGTACTCTGTTAAACAATGCTTAAAGTCGGGCAAAGGTAGTGTTTTTTGTGGCCTGGCCATGAGTGTAGCGCGAACTCCCTCCGGGTTTTGAGGCGAAAGCAGGCTGGCGTTTGTACCCATAGCAGCCAATCGGGCGTTTTTTCGCTCATGGCGGGTTGTTTACGCCCTTATGGGTTCGGGCCAGGGGGTGCAGCGGTATGGGCATGCGGCCCGGCGGCCCTCAAAGGCCGCCGGGCCGCATGCCCATAAGAGCGGAACACCCGGCGCCGCGCAGGCTGATTGGGGTGGCAGATGCCTTGCGGCGGGCCCCCTGACGACATACGAAAAGCAGGGTCATTGCTTCGGGATAGGTTTGTATCATACCTTGCGAAAGAGGGCGGCATCATTTTTCCCGGGGGAAATAAGCCCAGAGGTTTTTTACGGAAGGCCCCCAGCAGTTTACGCGGCGTATTTCGGGGAGGTAGAGTTGGCAGGCGGCTACGAGATCGAAGGTATAGCGCTGGAGGGAGCAGCGGTCGACGTCGAGGTAGAGGATGCGCCCCCGGGTGTTTTCGGCTAAGCAGGTATACTCGGCGAAGGCGCCGGTATTGTCGAGACTGGCGCCTAAGAAAGTGAGGATGTTGACGGTGATGCCTTTTTGGGCCAACCCCTCGCTCCACTCGCAGATATCGACGCCGGGCATGCGGCAGACGTTTTCACCATCGCTGATGAAGAAGATGGATTTGCGGGTGTTGGGGTTGTCGGTGAAGAGGCCGGGTGTCTGCTGGAGGATGGTAAGGAGGGGCGTAGTGCCGTCGGGGACGAGAAATTCGAGGGCGGTGCGGAGTTCGCCTTTATCGATGCTGCCGGAAGGATGCCAGAGTTTGGGGGTGGTGCCACAATCGCCGCCTATGGTGCCGATGCCCACCTGGGTTTCTGTCCGGATGCTATCGAGGAGGAAGAGGGCGGTTTCGCGCATAACCTGGAATCGATCGCGGCCCACGCAGGATACCTTTTCCATGACCATTGAGCCGGAGATGTCGAGGAGATAGACGATTTCGTCGTATTCCCGGAAGGGCAGCACGGCTTTCATATCTACGGGCAGGCTGGAGTATCGGGCGGCTACTACGCTGTTGCCGGGGTTTCGGTTGACGGCCTGGAGGAGCGGGATGGCTGGCGTTTCGCCCAGGGTATCGCAGAGGAATTTATAGTTGAAGGTAGCGGCCTGTTGGTTGGGGTCGGCACGGAGTGCCTGCAAAAAGATGTCGCGGCTGCGTTCGAGGTCGCGTTTGTGGAGATGGTGGTGGGCTTCGAGGCCGTTGTGCGACTCGGCGCCGCGGCCCTGGTCGAGCAGCTTGGCGTAGCCCAGCGCGTTGTACATAGCGCCCAGCACTTCGGCCCTGTCGAGGGTTTGTTGGAGGCGTATGGCCGACTCCAGGGAGGGTATGGCCTGCTGAAACTGTTTGCTAAAGCAATGGATGAGGCCTGCCACGAAGTGGCGCATGGCAAAGAGCTGGGTATAGTCGGGGTGGTCGCTCTTGAGCAGTACGTCGGTACTGTTGAGGAGGGATATGCCATCGTTGGCCTTGCCATTGCGGCCCAGGGCTAAGGCCAGGGCCAGGGCGAAGTTGTACTCTTCGGGTTCGGCTTCATAGGCGCGCCGCAGGTAGTTGACGGAGCGGTTGTAGTCGCCTTCGGAAAAATAATAAGAGCCCAGCACATAGTTTTGGTAAGCGGCTTTTCCGCCTACTACTGCCGGCGAAGGTTGGGCAAAAGAGAGCAGGGCCAGCGTGGCCACCAAGAGGAAGATCAATCGTTGCATCGGATGTTGGGATAATGCGTTGCGGGTATAAACGGAAAAGGGGCCGGTTTGCGTGTTTGCCGGCCCCTTTTCTGTCAAATATTTAAAGCGAATATCAATACTTCACGCCGAGGCGATCCATAATAAAGGCGTAGTGAAAGGCCTCTTCCCAGAGGTTGTCGAAGCGGCCGGTGGCGCCTCCGTGGCCCGACTCCATGTTGATGCGGAGCAGGGTGATGTTGTTGTCGGTCTTCATGGCCCTTAGCTTCGCTACCCACTTTGTAGGCTCGTGGAACAGCACCTGCGAGTCGTTGATGCCGCCGGTAGCCAGGATATTGGGGTAGTTTTTGGCGGCCACATTGTCGTAGGGCGAGTAGCTCATGATGTAGTCATAAGCCTCCTTCCCGTTGGGGTTACCCCACTGCTCGTACTCCTGAGTGGTGAGGGGCAGGGTGGGGTCGAGCATGGTGTTGACGACGTCTACAAAGGGCACTTCGGCTACTACCGCCTGGAAGAGGTCGGGGCGCATATTTGCCACGGCGCCCATGAGCAGGCCGCCGGCGCTACCGCCGTTGATGGCCAGCCGTTTGGGGGCAGTATAGCGCTGTTTGACGAGTTCCTCGGCGCAGGCGATGAAGTCGAGGAAGGTATTTTTTTTCTTCATCAGTTTGCCGTCTTCATACCAGATTTCGCCCATCTCGCTGCCGCCGCGTATTTGGGCAATGGCGTATACAAAGCCCCTGTTAATGAGGCTGAACACCCGCGAATTGAAGTAGGGGTCGGTGCTGGCGCCATAAGAGCCGTAAGAATATAGTAAGGTAGGGTTGTCCCCGTTGAGTTGGAGGCCCTTTTTGTATACGATGGCCATAGGTACTTTGACGCCGTCGTGGGAGGTAGCCCAGAGGCGCTTCACCTCATAGTCGTCGGGGTTGAAGCCGCTGGGGATTTCCTGCTGTTTGAGCAGGGCGCTCTTACCCGTTGTCATATCGTAGTCGTAGGTGGAAGCAGGGCGATTGAGCGACATGTAGGCGTAGCGCAGTTTGGTAGCCTCATAGTCGGCGTTGTTGCTGGTATACACCGTGTAAACGGGTTCGGGGAAGGCTACCGACTGCATTTTGCCCGTAGCAAGGTCTTTGATACGGATTTCCTGAAGGCCGTTGCTGCGCACTTCCATAGCGAGGTAGCCGGCAAAGACGTCCAGTCCTTCAATTTTGACATTGGGGTCGTGGGCGATGAATTCTTTCCAGTTTTTCTTATTGTTGTATCCATCCAGGGGCGCTTCCATTACTTTGTAGTTTTTACTGGAAGCGTCTTTTACCCGGATGAAGAACTTTTGCTTGTGGTGGGCGACGTAATACTCCACATCTTTTTCGCGGGGGGCGAATAGGGCAAAGGCGCCATCGGGTTGGTTGGCAGGCAGGATGCGGTACTCGGAAGAGGTAAAGCTGCCCATGCTCAGGAAGATGTAGTCGCCGGTTTTGGTGCGGCTGACATCGATGGAGAAGAGCTCGTCTTTTTCCTCGTACAGCAGTTGGTCTTTGGCCTTGGTTCCCATTTTATGCTTATACAACCGATAGGGGCGCAGGGCTTCGTTGGGCGTAACATAAAAGACAGTCTGGTTGTCGCTGGCCCAGGCCATGCCTGCGGCTGACTCAACGAAATCGGGCATATCTTTGCCGGTGGCTAAGTCGCGGAATCGCAGGCTGAAATCGGCATACGAGCCGGTATAATTGCTGAGATAAGCCATTACCTTATTATCGGGGCTTACCTCCAGGCCGGCCAGGATGAAAGCATCTTTGCCCTCAGCCTCTTTGTTTTCATCGAGGATGATTTCCTCGGGAGCATTCAGGTCGCCTTTTTTGCGGCAGTATATGCGGTATTGCTTGCCTGTTTCGGTACGGGAGTAGTAGTAATAACCATTATCGAAATAAGGTACGGTGGTATCTTCTTCTTTGATGCGGGCCTTCATTTCGTCGAAGAGAGTTTGCTGCAGGGCCTTGGTATGGGCCATAACCGTGTCGGCATAGTCGTTTTCGGCCTTGAGATAGGCCAGTACCTCTTCATTGGTTTTGTCTTTGAGCCAGTAGTAGTCGTCTACGCGTTGGTAGCCATGCTCGGTGAAGGTCTGCGGCTTTTTAGCCGCCATGGGCGGGGCGGGGAAATCGCTTTGATTGCGAATTTTGGCTTCGGCCATTGTTTCAGTATTGTCTTGCTTTGACTGGCAGGCTGGCAGCAGCGCTGCGGCGCCAATCAGGGATAAGAAAAAAAGCATCCATCTCATGGTGGTATCTGGTTTTGGATTTTTACAATTCAGTCGGGGGGGGGCTCAGGTGATCTTCCTCACTGCAATGCTATGCCGCAGAGGTTACTTTTGCGGCTAAAAAACACAGCTATGCTAAATCGCAAGCTCACCATTGGTATTTTGGCCGTCGTCAACATAGTTCTGTTTGTACTCATCGGCATCAACTACGGCTTAGCCAGCGTCAACAACTGGCTGCTCATTGTATCCATAGCTTTTATGTCGATGGCCATCTACCGGGTATTGGGTATGGTGGAAGGCTACCGCGACTAAGTGCGTGTTCGGGCATACATGATCGCCGCACGAAAGCCACCGCAGTGCAACATAAAATTTGTCGCTTGTAACCGATGGATGGATTTCCGAACCCGAGCTAAACGCCGGTTGGTTGTTTAAAAGCGGAAACCCACCCCTGCCTGCAACGATAGGTTGTAATCTTTATCGTTGCGCAACTGGTATTGGCCACTCTGGCGTTGGGCACGGGCTACATCCTGCTCGTTATTGGTGATGTCGCTGAGGCCGTAGTTCGCCCGAGCGCTGACGTAAAGCCCCTGGCTGAGGAAAAAAGAAAGCTCGCCTACTAAGCCCAAATCGAGGCGATTGAATTTTTTGCCATCCTCAGCTACCGCTTCGTAGTAGGCACCTATCGTAGTGGGAAAGTTCACGGCCCGGCCATCGATCATGCGGCTTTCGCCTTCTTTGATAGAGGCATTGCCCCGCTTGTCGCGCAGGAAGTTTTCGTCGAGGGTAACAGAAAACGGAGCTACCGAGCTATTGGATGGCGTAAATCGAATGCCGCCCGAACCTAAGCTGCTGATGAGGACGCCCACATTGACGCCCCCGGATAATTCCAGCTTGCCCAATCTTACAAAAGCCTGAACCGGAAGGTCGATGTAAGTATTGATCTGATTTTTGTCGGTGCGTCGCGTGCCCGTAAGGGTTATGGTTTCGTTACCGGTATTGGGGTTGTAGAAGACGAAGTAAGAGGCCCCGTCGTATACGTACTCGCTGCCTTTCTGGCTGTACATAAGATCGGCTTTGACGCCCACCAGATCGGTAAAGCTGTAGATAAAGCTGGCGCCAATGTTGAAGCCGGTAATAAAGTTGAACGATTCCAGATCAGCCCCGTTGTTATCTTGCTCCGAGGGGCCGCCAAACTGGTTGAAGTTGAGGCCGGCCCGAAAACCGCCGGAAAAACCCTGGGCCCAGGCGTCGCTGCCGCCTCCGATTGCCATCAACAGTAAAAAGGTAAGCGCCTTCTTCATGGTTGTCGTATTCATTAGTTCTACAATGATTTTTACCCCAATAAGACCATCCGTTACTCGGTTTGGTTGCCGGGGATCGCTTTTTTGGGATATCAGAGGTCTATTTCAAGCCATACGGGGCAATGGTCGGAGTGTACGGCATCGGTGAGTTGGGCGGCCCTGCTTAATTTATCGCGGAGGACGTCGCTCACCGATTGGTAATCTATGCGCCAACCTTTGTTGTTCTGGCGGGCGTTAGCCCTGAAACTCCACCAACTGTATTGCACCTGCCCGGGGTTGAGGTAGCGAAAGCTATCTGTGAAGCCGCTCTCAAACCACTGGCTCATCCAGGCCCGCTCTTCGGGCAGGAAGCCCGTCACGTTCTTGTTGCGCACAGGGTCGTGGATGTCTATTTCCTGATGGGCAATGTTGTAGTCGCCAACGACAATGAGCTTCGGGCGGGTCTTTTTGAGCTCGTGCGCAAAGCGGTAAAAATCTTCCAGGAAACGCATTTTTACATCCTGCCGTTCTTCGCCGGAGGTACCCGAGGGGAAGTAGCAGTTCAGCAGCGTCCAGTCGCCAAAGTCGGTGCGCAAAATGCGACCTTCCCGGTCGTAGTCGGCTATCCCACAGCCCGCTTCCACATAGTCGGGCGCCATGCGGCTGAGGGTCATCACACCGGAATAGCCTTTCTTTTCAGCTGAATGCCAGTGGTGATGCTGATAGCCCAGGGCCTCTAAAGCCGACATATCTACCTGCTCAGACTGGGCTTTGGTTTCCTGAAAGCATACGATGTCAAAGGCGTTGGCTTCAATCCAACTTATTAAGCCTTTGTCTATGGCCGATCGAATACCGTTGACGTTGTAAGAGACAATTTGAATCATGCGTCGATGCAATTACATGCGGGCATAAAGGTATGAACAACTTTTGGCTATCGTGCGCCAAGTTAAAATTAGCCTTGTTTCGCGGGCCGTGAACGAGCGTCGGCTGGTTTTGTGCCAAGAACGTCCACAGCCCCGGTTGGCCGCCCGGGCGCTTAGCGTGCCCGCTGATTGGCCACCCACACCTTATCTACCCACTCCCGGTCGGTTTGCCGGTTGCAGTTGATGCACAGGTTGTTGATGGGGTGCTCGCTCCAGGTGTAGATGAGTTCCTCGGGGGTATAAATGGGGCCGATGAGCTGTTGTACAAAATACGTGTCATTGGCATCGGCTTCCCAGTAGTGGCGGCCATTGCGGCGCTCAAAGGTGATGGCGTCGGCCACGCGGGCGCCCATGTCGGGCAGTCGCATGAGATAGTGCCTGCTGTAGATGGTGTGCATAAACATCCATAACGAAGTGGCAAAACTGGGAAAAACCACAAAGGGCGTAGGCTCAGGGTCGTTCCGGATCACTGTATCACAGAAGCCAAATACCTGACACATCCACTCCTTTCCGTTGCGCCGCAGCCCAAAGTAGTTGTTGGCCCGGTTGCAGAGGTAAGAAGCGCCCCAAAACGACTCCCGCGCCGCTTTGCTCATGATGGTGGCCCAATCGGCTAAATAAAACTTGCCGTAAGCCATACACAGGCCGCTGAAGTCGTAATAAAACGCATCCTGCAAGCGAATGGTCACGTCTTCCGGCACGGCTTCCCGGCGCGGGTCGAGCAGGTAATAGCGCTGCGTTTCGGGGATAAACCCAACCATTCCGGGCCGTTCCAGCGAAAGGTAGTATAAAAAAATCTGGACGCTATCGCCTGGCGAGGCCATCGTCTTCGCAGGCAACTGCGCTTTCAATAAGGGAGCCGTAAGGGAAAACAACAACACCCACACGGCTTTGGGCATACTCATCATAGGTTTGAAGAACTTTTCGCTTCTGACGACAAAGCTACACACAAGCCACCGACATAGCGCAAAAACAGCCCGGTTTTATCGGGCCAGACCCACGCCCGACCGTATGTGCGCGCGCTGTTCGGCTACTTCTACCTTGCGCACCCACTCCCAGTCGGTAGCCCGGTCGCAATTTTCGCAATAGTTGTTGATGGGGTGGCCGCTCCAGGTATAAATCAACTGGCTGGCCGAGTATACCCCGCCGGGCAGCTCTGCCGCAAAAAAATAGGCCGAACCCGCCGGCTGCCAGTAGTGTACCTTATACTTGCGCTCGTACTGAATCGCCGAGGCCACCTTGCCGCCCCCGTCGGGCAGGCGCTCTAAGTAGTGCGGGCTGTAGATGGTATGAATGAACATCCACAACGACGACTCAAAGCTGAAAAATTGCACATAACCCTCCGGCATATCAAGCGTCATGTCAAAGGTTTTGCAGTAGGAAAATGAAGTACACACCCAGTCTTTATTAGCCCTCCGGATGCCAAAGTAGTTGCGGGTGCAGTTGCACAAATATGAGGCCCCCCAAAACGACTCCCGCGCCGCCTTGCTCAGCAGCGCCTTCCAGTCGGCTAAATAAAGCCGGCCATAGAACTGGCAAAGGTTGCGGGTATCCGAAAAAAAGGCATCCTGCAAGGTCAATAGCCAGTCT
>CAYOTJ010000082.1:4352-10752 GCA_964406855.1 uncultured Saprospiraceae bacterium | reverse complement strand
CGGACCAGGGGGCGCAGTTTACCCGGAAGAGCGCAGCGAAGACGTGGCGGTATGGCCCGGCTTAGGCTTGCGCTAAAACCTGGACATAGATGCCATGCCGGGCCATAGTAGGTTTACCCGGCCGAGCAGAGCGAGGACGTTTACCCGGAAGAGCGCAGCGAAGACGTGGTGGGGAGCACGTTTACCCGGAAGAGCGCAGCGAAGATTTAGCCGACTAGCGAAGCGACGGCGGACGCGGCGGCGCCGCCCGTGTTGCTAAAAAGGGTAAATGACAAGCGGCGGGGCCCCTCGTCGACAATTTCCCGCCTTTGATCGCCAGGAGTTGCGCATTGCTGTAAAAAAAACTTATCTTAGAGGCACATTATCATTCGTCAAAAATCCAGAAGAACATGCCAATTATTGCTGTTATTGCCTTTTTTGCTTTGCTGGTACTTTTGTCCGGCATATTTACAGTGCGCCAACAATCGGCAGCCATTGTAGAGCGGTTTGGCCAGTTTCAATCCATTAAGCAGGCCGGCCTTCAGTTTAAGATACCCTTCTTCGACCGCATTGCCGGCCGGGTTAGCCTCAAAGTACAACAGCTTGATGTGATGGTGGAAACCAAAACCAAAGACAACGTATTTGTAAAACTCAAAGTCAGCGTCCAGTTTTTGGTAAATCCGCAAAGCATCTATGAAGCTTTCTACAAGTTGGAAAACCCCTACGAACAGATCAATGCCTACGTCTTTGACGTGGTGCGGGCCGAAGTGCCCAAGCTCAAACTCGACGACGTTTTTGAGCGCAAAGACGACATCGCTGTGGCCATCAAGCGCGAACTGGAGGAGGCCATGAACGATTATGGCTATGGCATTGTGAAGGCTCTGGTGACGGACATTGACCCCGATCATACGGTTAAGAATGCCATGAACCGCATCAATGCCGCCGAGCGCGAAAAATTGGCCGCTGAGTATGAGGGCGAGTCGGAACGCATCAGGATCGTGGCCAAAGCCAAGGCAGAAGCCGAAAGCAAGCGCCTGCAAGGCCAGGGTATTGCCGACCAGCGCCGCGAGATTGCCAAGGGCTTAGAGGAGTCGGTAGACATCCTCAACCGGGTGGGCATCAACTCTCAGGAAGCTTCGGCCCTGATTGTGGTGACTCAGCACTACGATACCCTCCAGTCGCTGGGCGAACACGCCAACAGCAACCTCATTATGCTGCCCAACGCACCCAGCGCTGCCAGCGATATGCTCAGCGATATGACGGCTTCTTTCATTGCCAGCCAGCAGGTAGGCGATAAGATCAAAGAGCGCAGTAAGAAATTAGAGCTCGAACAACCGAAAGAAAAAGTCGCGGAAAAACGCCAATAAGCGTATCTTTGCCGCCCGGAAAACGGGCGTAAACCAATGCCTGCCCGCCCGGATGTTCTTCCGGGCGGGCAGGTCTGTTAGAGCGTATCTGCGTATGCTCTTATGGAACGGCCCAACGGCCTTCTGCGTTATCTGAAAAATGTAGCGGAGCCGTTGAGGCATCGTGTCCCGGTTGCATTCCCGACAAATATTTAGGTAGCATGAGCACAACCACGCAAACCAAGCATTACAACCCCAGAGAGATTGAGCCCCGTTGGTACCAGCATTGGCTTGACCAGGGTTACTTCCATTCTGTACCCGATGATCGGGAGCCCTTTAGCATCGTGATTCCGCCGCCTAATGTGACGGGCGTGCTGCACATGGGGCATATGCTCAATAATACCATTCAGGATATTTTGTCGCGTCAGGCGCGCTTAGCCGGTAAAAACGTATGCTGGGTGCCGGGTACCGACCATGCTTCTATTGCTACTGAAGCTAAAGTGGTGAAAATGCTGCGCGAGCGCGGCATCAAGAAGAGCGAGCTCACCCGCGATCAGTTTATGGAGTACGCCTGGGAGTGGAAAGAAAAATATGGGGGTATTATCCTCGACCAGCTCAAAAAATTAGGCGCCAGTTGCGACTGGGAGCGCACCCGCTTCACAATGGAGGCTTCGCTGAGCAAGGCCGTTATACATGTTTTTGTAGACCTCTTTCGCAAAGGAGAGCTCTACCGGGGCAAGCGCATCACCAACTGGGATCCCGAGGCGCAGACGGTACTCTCCAATGAGGAGGTCATCTATCAGGACGAAAACTCGCGCCTTTATCACGTTCGCTATAAAGTGGAGGGCACAGCCGATGAGTGGGTGACCATTGCTACCCAGCGCCCCGAAACCATTATGGCCGATACGGGTTTGGCCATCAACCCCGGCGATGAGCGCTATTTGCACCTGCATGGCAAGCGGGTGATTGTGCCTTTGGTAGACCGGTCGGTACCCATCATTGCAGATCATTATGTAGACGTGGCCTTTGGCACGGGAGCCCTCAAGGTGACGCCCGCCCACGACCAGAACGACTATGAACTGGGCCAAAAGTACGGTCTTGACGTTATTGATATCCTCAATCCCGATGGCAGCCTCAACGAGCTGGCGCAATTCTGTGTAGGCATGGATCGCTTTGCCGCTCGCAAGGCCGTAGCCAAGCTGCTTGAAGAACAGGGCTATTTAGTGAAAATAGAAGACTACCGCACCCGTGTGGGCCGCTCAGAGCGCACCAACGCCGTGGTAGAGCCCCGCCTGACATTACAGTGGTTTTTGCGGATGAAAAAAATGGCTGCCACCGCTCTGGAGGCTGTTCGCAGCGGCGAGGTGCGCTTCTATCCTGAGCATATGTGGAATATGTACCACAGTTGGCTGCAGGAAGAAAACATCCGCGACTGGTGCATTAGCCGCCAACTTTGGTGGGGGCAGCGCATTCCGGCCTGGTACATAGGCGACGGCGACAGCGCGCCCTTCTTTGTGGCGGAAACCGCCGAAGATGCCCTGGCGCAGGCGCGCGAGGCTACAGGACGTGCCGACCTTCAAATAAGCGACCTTCGCCAGGATGAAGATGTAGTGGATACCTGGTTTTCTTCGTGGTTGTGGCCCATTTCGGTTTTCGACGGCTTTGAGCGCCAGGACGAACTGCGTTATTATTATCCTACCAATACGCTGGTTACCGGCTGGGATATTATGTTCTTCTGGGTAGCCCGTATGATTATGGCCGGTTACGAGTGGGCCGGCGACTTACTGGGCGAAGGCGCGGCTAAACAGCCCTTCCAAGCGGTTTATTTCACGGGCATGGTGCGCGATAACAAGCGCCGCAAGATGTCAAAGTCGCTGGGCAACTCGCCCGACGCCCTCGAACTCATAGAGACTTATGGGGCAGACGGCGTTCGCTTTGGGTTGTTGTCGGCCGCCGCTGCCGGCAACGATATTATATTTGATGCGCCCATCGACCCGGAAACAGGCGAAGTGCGCAATGAGAGTAAACTCTGTGAACAGGGTCGCAACTTCTGCAATAAGCTCTGGAATGCCCTGCGCTTGATCAAAGGCTGGCAAACCGATGCAACTGCGGCTCCGGGCGCTATCAATACGCTGGCTGCTGATTGGATAGAGGCCCGATTGGCGCAAACGACGACGGAACTCAATGGCATGTTGTCGGAATATCGCCTCAGCGACGCCATCATGACGCTTTACAAGTTTATCTGGGACGATTTCTGCTCCTGGTACTTAGAGATGATCAAGCCGGAAGCGGGCGCCCCCATCGATCAGAATACTTATGATCGGACGCTTGACGCTTTTGAACGGATGATGGTGTTGTTGCATCCGTTTATGCCTTTTGTTACGGAGGAGGTATGGCATGGCCTGCGCGAGCGCGCTAACGGCAACGACTGCTGCGCTGCTGTTTGGCCTCAGACGCCGGCCGGCTTTGATGAAGGCTTAGTAACTCGGGTAGAATTAGCCAAACAGGCCGTTGCCGGGGTGCGCGAAATTCGCAACAGCAAAGGCATTAAAATGCGGGAAGCGCTGGCGCTCAGCGCCCCGGATACGCCTTCGGCCCGCCAACTGGCCGATGATGCCGGGCTGCGCGCCCTGATTGAAAAAATGGCCGTGCTTTCAGGGTTGGCCATTACGCCTGAAGAGCCAGCCAATACGGTAGCTTTCCTGGTGGGCAACGATACTTTCTATCTGGAACTTACCCAGGAGATTGACGTAGATGCCGAGCGCGAGCGCATCACCAAGGAACTCGACTACTTCCGGGGTTTTAAAGAATCGGTGCTCAAGAAGCTGAGCAATGAGCGATTTGTAAGCAGCGCCCCCGTTCAGGTAGTAGACGCCGAGCGCAAAAAGCTGGCCGACGCCGAAGCTAAGATCAAAAACCTTGACGACCTGTTGACCGCCTTATCGCGGTAGCGGGTATTTCCCAATGGCGAAATGTATGGAAAAAGCTAAATTCGTTAGCTGGATAAGTCTGGCGCTGGCCTTGGGGCTGGCGGCAGGCTGCCATTCCGATACCTCAGATACGCAACAGGCAGCGGAGGCAACTACTGCGCCTGCCAAAGCCGATGCGGCCGCACAACTAAGCGATAGCGGTGAAATGGTTTCGCCCTGGCGCAAATTAGGCGCCGCCGTGGCGGGCGCCCAACAGCAGCAGCAATCGACAAAAGGTATACGCCATACTGATTTTGCGGCTTTTTGGGTAGACTTCCGCAAGGCAGTGCTGGCTAAAGATAAAAGCGCTGTAGCTGCGCTGGCGCATTTCCCTTTTGAAGACGGCAATGATTTATATGGAACCGATAAGTCGCTGGCTTGTGCTGATGCGGCTGTATTCCTTCAGCAGTACGATCTCATTTTTTCGCCTCCGGTATTGGCTGCTATTAAGGCCAATCAACACCGCGGCTACCGCCCCGTCACCGAAGACGAAACCGAAGAAGATACCATAGGCGAAGACGATCACGTGCTGGAGGTTGGTTTTGATGAGCGCTCCCGTACACGCGATCTGCTCTTCAGGAAGGTAGGCGGAACGTATAAACTGGTGGGGTTGCCGTACTATCCTTAATGCCATTATGATGTGGCCAGACTGCCGGCTCGGGTCAAACAAAAACATCCCGAATGAAACAAGTCATTCGGGATGTTTTGTTTATACCTGTTGGATTGGCCTTTTTTAGTCGATAAACAAGCGTTGGTAAGGCATGATCACTTCTCCTACGCCGAGGTTATTGAGCTGACGGAGCCGATCGACGGCAATACCATACCGTTGGCCAATGCTGTATAGACTTTCGCCCTCCTGAACAATATGCACCCGACGGCTACCTGGCGGCGGACTGTAAGTCTGCTGGGCGCCGCTTGCCGGCGCGCCGCTGTCAAAATCATAATTGGAAGGTTGATAACCGTTGGTAGCCGGTTGGTTTTGAGTAGCGTAGGGGTCGTAGTAATTGCCGCTGGTTGTAGCGGGCTGGGCGCCATAGGTATTGTTATTACCGTAGTTTCCTGAACTTGAACCAAGCGGTGTGCCATAGCTCGAAGTTGTCTCCGGCATAATTGTACGGACGCCTGTATTGGCAGTCGATGAATTGGCGCCGGCGCCGGTTTCATAGGCCTGCGGAATAATGCTGCTGAAGGTAGGCGTGCCCGTCGACGGGCTGGCAGCGCTGCTGGCGGCAGGCTGCGTATAGGTGTTGTAATTAGAAGGCGTAGATGAAGAAAATTGCGGACTGCCGCCGCTAACGGAAGGTTGAGCGGTAGTTGGGGTCGAGCTGTAGCCGGTCGGAAGAACCCTGCCTGAAGTAGAAGACGTTGGCGCGGGCGTAGTGGTAGTTGTACCAACAGCTCCTTTAGGCGTAACGCTTTCAACTGCGGGGCAGTCGGTAGTACGCATCCGCTGGCCTACCTTGATGAAATCGCGCGGCCCCAGATCATTTATGCTGCGGAAACGCGCCTCGGTATATCCATACAGCATAGCAATGGAAGCTACGGTTTCGCCGGCCTGCACGACGTGTATGCCATTGGTGGTTTTCCAGGCAGGCAGGGTGGCGTCGGGATTAGTTGTTGGAGCTGCTACTCCGGGAGCGGCTTGTAAAGTAGCGCCGGCTGCTGCCGGAGCGCTCCAGGTAAAGCCGGCCTGGGGTTGATCGTAATTTGACACAGAGCGGGCTGCCATATCTGACGGAGGAGATACGATGAGCTCCTGGCCGGATCGTATGCTATTGGAGGTAAGTCCATTCCATGCTTTTACCTGATCTACGGTGACGCCATTTTTGGAGGCGATTCCATATAGCGTTTCTCCACGTTGCACTACGTGCGCCTTATTGGTTGTCGGGGCGCCTCCTGAAACAGCCGCCGGAACGGATGTGGGGGGCGTAGTCTGAGAATAGGATGCCGGCACCATGGGATTTTGGGTGCTGACTGCCGGGGTTTGCTGTGCGGGTGGGTTGCCGAACGACGGCTGACCCGTGCCGAAAGCGGGTTGCCCCTGCGTTGAGGGAGTTGGGTTGTAGGGAGAAGCCGTAGCCGGCGCTCCGGTATTAAAGCTGGGGT
>CAYOTJ010000082.1:0-4342 GCA_964406855.1 uncultured Saprospiraceae bacterium | reverse complement strand
GGTTATTGCCGGTAGTTGCCGCATTAGCAGCCGTGCGATCGCCGGGTTCTTTGCCACAAACTTCGAGCAGATAGCGGTCGGCCCGCTTGGTATTGACGGTGGCCAACGACATCATGTTATTGAGCGCTGCCGAGGCATTGGCGCCGCTGCGTTCTTCAACAATGCCAATTTCCGGAACCAATACCAGATCGATGAGGGGATAGGCCGACTGAGGCGCCAACTGCCGAAACAGGTAGTTGCCGCTACAATCGTTTTCCATACGCCCCTCAAAGTATACTTTAATACCCGGGTTGTTGAGCGCTATGTTCTCTCCAATGGCGCCGCCGTTGAGGTCGAAGCGAAAGCGATACTTGGGAGAGTCATAAGTAATCATTGAGCCCGATTTGAGGTAAAGCGAAGCTAAGCGCACACGCGAAATGTTGTAGCGCTGATCGCCAACGGGAAGTACGATGTAAACTTCGTCCATGTTGCTGTTAATGCGCCGCATGAAGGTCTCGTCGAAGGAGGCATTGGCACAAGTCAGGTTGGGCGTAGGCAGGTAGTTTTGCTGATTGGCTCCTTCTTCCCCAACTTCGAGAATGAGCTTTTCGCCCGACCGCACATTGATGTGGTAGACAACATAAACACTCTTGCCTTCGGGGCGATTTTGCTGGAACTCCAGTCGATCCATACAAACAGGATCGAATACTAAAAAAATTCTTTCGGCCTGAAGAAAGGCGGGAAAAAACAATCCTGTAACCAAGACCAGGCGAAAAAAATAATTCAAGGTCATAGCGCAACTTTTGGTTTGACACCCTAAGATAGGATATGTCTGCGATCGAAACGACAAATATGCATATTTAATTGCATTATGCGGTGGTCAGGGCGCTGCTTTTTTATTAAAATCGCCTTCAACCAGGCCATTGTTGAGGGCATACAACAACAATTCGGAGGAAGAATGCAAGTTGAGCTTCTTGAGAATGTTCTTTCGGTGGGTGTATATGGTGTGGGTGCTCAGGTTTAGAATTTCGGCTATCTCCTTGGCAATGAAGCCCTGAGCAACTAAGCGCAGGATATCCGTCTCACGAGGCGTAAGGGGCAGGGGGTTGCAGTTTTCTCCTGATGAGAGTAGCGCGGGGTTGGAGAAAGTGCGCTCCAGCAGGTGGTCTAAAATTTTGGTGCAGTAAAATTTTTCCCGTCGGGAAGCAGCTCGGACGGCATCGTGAATTTCCTGTTCATCGCAGGTTTTGGTAAGAAAACCGTGCACATTCAGTTCCAATACCCTGTAAATAATATCTCGCTGTTGGGCGGCGCTGATCACCAGAACGCCTACCTCCGGCAGTCGGCTGCGGATGCGGGCGATGGTTTCAACCGATATGAGGTTGGGGTGGTCATAATCGAGCACGATGAGGTCGACCGGAGTTTGGTCAACAAGATGCCAAAGCTCAGCCTCACTGCCGGCTTCGGCTATGGCCTCCACCTGCGGATGAGCTTCCAAAATTTGCCTGAGCCCCAACCGGGCCAGCAAGTGGGGGTCGGCAATAAGTACGTTCAGCTTACCCTGTTCGATCATGCCGGTTTTTATTGTGCCGACAAAAGTACAATTTTATTTAGACTATGTTTAAATAAAGTGTGTTTTGATGCCGACGCGTTTGCGCATAACCACCATGAGTTCATTGCCCAACCTGGGCGCGATGGAATAGGGGGAGGGAGCCATCTGTAGAATATTGAACCAAGGTTCAAATACCGCTCTGTAAGTCGCTTCATCTCCGCCAAAGGGCGGCCCCGGGAACGGAAATTCCCGGGCAAAAAGCAATCCGGCTAATCTGCCTTCGGGCAATAGCAACTCGCCGGCTTTTTGGGCATAGCGCTCCCGCAGTTCCCGGTCTATGGCACAGAAGAAGGTCTGTTCCAGGATCAGGTCAACCTGTACGTCGAGTTTGAAGAAGTCGCCGATGAGCAGGCGGTTTTCGGGGAAGTCGGGGGCCTGTTCGCGCAGCCATTGAAAAGCTGAGGGCGCCCAGTCGCATACCCAAACGCGGCGATAGCCTTTTTGGTGCAGGTAAACGGCTTCGTAAGCGTTTCCGGCGCCGGGTATAAGAATGGCGGTGTCCGGCGTAGTATGTTCATCGAGATAACGACGCAGCGGTGGCGACACCCCGCCTATATCCCAGGGGGTGTTTGCCTGTTGCCAGCGTTCTTCCCAGTAGTGCGCATCGAGTTGAGCCATCGTTAGTCTAACGGTTTTTCGGCAGGTCCGTCGGGGTCTTCATCAGGGGCATTGGCTTTAAAGGACACTTTGAGCTTATAGCGGGAGTTCATGGATTGTACCAGTGGGCCGAAAAGCGTATTCATCAGTTCTACCGCCTGGGTTTTGGCCTTGTCCATGATGTCGCTTTCCATGGCTTCGCGCCGGAACTCTTTGCGGAGCAGGTTGAAGCTTTCATTGAAATTGGCGTCTTCTACTTCCCGCAGCCAGCCGAAGTCTAATTTTTCCACTTTTGGATATACCTCATGGCTGAGGATGACGGGCTCGGGCAGGGTGACGGTTACTACGCCCGCCTTGGAATTGAGCTTTACGTCGAAGTAATCGCTGAGCCGGAAGCCCACTTTGAGCACGCTGATGGCTGTAATTTCCAGGTCGGTGCTGGAAACGGCTACGCCCCAGATGCGGGTCTGCATTTGCTTGCTGATGCCCTTTTTGTCCTGGACCTCCATCGTGGCCAATTCTGCAATGACCCGTTCTACTTTTTCCTGCAGCAGTCCTCTTGAGCGGCTGAAGTCTTCTACGGCAGCCCGTTCCTCCATACGTTTGATAAAGGGTTGCATGGCTTCGCCCAAAGCGATGCCGCATGGGGTATCTACTTTGTTGCCCTTGGCCAAAATGGCGCCTTCCCGGGTGGGAATGACCGTAGTCAATATCTGATTGACCAAAAAGCAGGTATATTTTGATACGATTTCATTAAAAACCTTAACGGCACTGCCGGCGCCGTTGTCGTACCAACTCTCATATAATGCGGCGGTTGTATCTTGTATGGCGATGAAATCATTGTAATAAAGTTGCCTGAGATAGGGGTGCTGTTTTTCGTATTCCACCAACACTGCGGCTTTGAGGCTGTCGCTGAGCCCCATGCGATTGCTCACGTGTTTGAGTACGCTGGTATTGATGTCGTAAATCAGTTGATTGAATTCCCTCCTGTAGCGCTGCGGGTTGCTCACAATGGCTAAGGCGTCTTCAATGTTGATGTTGAGTTTGAAATCGGCCGGGAGGTAGGTGAGTTGATACTCGGCCGGTTTGCCCAAAAAACTGCCCGGATTGTTGCGGAGCGTTTTAAAGACGATGATGCCCAGCAGGATGGCCAGCAGGATGAAAACAGCGATCCGGCCGCGATTGACGGCCTTGGGGGATGGTTTGAGCGGTTGGGACATGCGCAAATGGTTGTGAAATTCCGGCCAGCTTTAATTCGGGGATGCAAATGTAATAAAAATGGATAACTTAGCCCGCACAAATGGCAATCATTAATGGCAACCTCCTTAAATGGCGTATAGATGGCATTTCCCCATTTTAGCTTGAACTGCCGCGGCAGGCTGCTCACTTTAGACGAACCGCGCATCATGGGGATACTCAACGTGACGCCAGATTCTTTCTATGCGGGCAGCCGTGCCATTGCGCCCGCAGCGGTTGCGCAGCGGGCCGGGCAGATGTTGGACGAAGGAGCCGATATCCTCGATCTCGGCGGCATGTCTTCAAGGCCTGGCGCTGCCATTATCAGCGAGCAGGAAGAACTGGATCGCGTACTGCCTGCCCTTGAAGCCATTGTAAGCGCTTACCCGAAAGCCATTATCTCCATAGATACCATCCGGGCAACTGTAGCGGAAGCGGCCATAGCGGCCGGCGCGTCCATCGTCAATGACATCTCGGCCGGTAGCCTTGATCCGGCTATGTACGAAACAGTGGCCAGGCTTGGCGCCCCCTACATTCTTATGCACATGAAAGGCAAGCCCGAAACCATGCAAAACGAAGCTGCCTACGAAGACGTCGCCGCTGAGGTGTTTGATTTTTTAGCGGCCGAATTAGCTAAGCTGCGCGCCTTGGGTCTAAAAGACGTAGTAGCAGACCCCGGGTTTGGCTTTGGCAAAACCATAGACCACAATTTTCAACTGCTCAAAAAGCTTCACATTTTTCAGGCATTAGACGTGCCCGTACTGGCTGCGCTATCTCGCAAGTCTATGATTTACCGTACCTTGGGCCTTGGCCCTGAAGATGCGCTCAATGGCACTTCGGCCCTGCACATGGTAGCTCTTCAGCAAGGCGTGCAGTTGTTGCGCGTACACGATGTAGCTCCGGCCCGACAAGTAATTG
>CAYOTJ010000081.1:0-10780 GCA_964406855.1 uncultured Saprospiraceae bacterium | reverse complement strand
GGGTGGTATTGCAGAGGTAGAGAAAGCTTTTGAGGTCGCAGACGACGGTTTCGTCGTTGTCGTTGAATATCTGGTCGTTGGGTCGGATTTCGTTATCGAAGTCCATTTGATAGGAGAGGCCCGAGCAGCCGCCACTGGTGACGGATACGCGAACGAAATAAGCGTCGTCGAATTGATTGGTTTGACGGATTTCCCGTATTCTTTCTTTGGCGCTGTCGGCTACGAATAGCATGGCGGTTGTTGTTTTTTGATGTTGTTGGGGGCGAAAAGAGGGATAAGCCCGCCGACCCCGTTGGCTTTTATGACGGGGTCGGCGGGCAAGGCATTAGTGGGCCTTTTCCTTTTCGTTAGCCGTTACTTCGAGGCCATTTTTGGACTGATAGTCGGCTATGGCGCTGCGGATGGCGTCTTCGGCCAGTACAGAGCAGTGGATTTTAACGGGCGGAAGGGCCAGTTCTTCAACGATGTCCATGTTGTCGATGGTGAGGGCTTCGTTGATGGACTTGCCTTTGAGCCACTCGGTAGCAAGGCTGGACGAAGCGATGGCCGAACCGCAACCGAAAGTTTTGAACTTGGCGTCGACGATGGTTTGCGTTTCGGGGTCTACTTCAATTTGCAGACGCATGACGTCGCCGCATTCGGGGGCGCCTACCAAGCCCGTGCCTACGGAGTTCTTCGACTTGTCGAGGGTGCCCACGTTGCGCGGATTTTTGAAGTGTTCGAGCAGTTTATCTGAATAAGCCATGACAGTATCTGTTAAATGATGATGGTAAAATGGATTAGTGCTCCTGCCACTCTACGGAGTTGAGGTCGATGCCCTCTTTGTACATCTCCCAGATGGGGCTGAGGTCGCGCATGTGGTTGACCCCCTTCGACACGGCCTCGATGGCGTAGTCGATGTCTTCTTCGGTAGTGAAGCGCCCCAGGCTGAAGCGGATGGAAGAGTGGGCGAGGTCGTCGCCTAAGCCTAAAGCTACCAGCACATAGCTGGGCTCCAGCGAAGCCGAGGTACAGGCCGAACCCGAAGACACGGCAATGTTTTGGTTGAAGGTCATCATGAGGCCTTCGCCTTCCACGTGCTTGAAGGAGATGTTGGTAACGTGGGGCATGCGGTGCTCGCGGTTGCCGTTTATGTAGGTTTCTTCGAGTTGGGTGAGGGCGCCTTCCAATTTATCGCGCAGGCGGCTGAGGCGTTCTGTATCCTGGGCCATTTCGAGGCGGGCGATCTCGGCGGCTTTACCTAAGCCTACGATGCCCGGCACATTGAGGGTGCCCGAGCGCATACCGCGTTCGTGGCCTCCGCCGTCCATCTGGGCCGTCAATTTCACCCGGGGGTTTTTGCGGCTCACATACAAGGCGCCTATTCCTTTGGGGCCATACATTTTGTGGCTGGTGAAGGCCATGATGTGTACGCCTACTTCTTTGGGGTGAACAGGGATTTTGCCCACGGCCTGCGTAGCGTCGCTCATAAACAACACCCCGTGGCGGGCGCAGATGTCGCCGATGGCCTTCATGGGTTGGATGACGCCTGTCTCATTGTTGGCCCACATCACCGATACCAGGATGGTGGTGGGTTTGATGGCTGCTTCGAGCTCCTCAAGGTCGATGAGGCCGTCGCGATTGACGCGAAGGTAGGTTACTTCAGCCCCCAATTTTTCGAGGTGCTGGCAGGTATCGAGCACGGCTTTGTGCTCGGTCTTTACCGTGATGATGTGGTTGCCTTTGCGGCTGTACATCTCAAAAACGCCTTTGATGCCGAGGTTGTCGCCTTCGGTGGCGCCGCTGGTGAAGATGATTTCCTTGGCGTCGACGCCGATGAGTTGGGCTACTTGCTCGCGGGCGTAGTCAACGGCTTCTTCTGCTACCCAGCCGAAAGGGTGGTTGCGGCTGGCGGCATTGCCGGGATGTTCGTAAAAGTACGGCAACATAGCCTCTACGACGCGCGGATCGGTAGGGGTGGTTGCGTTGTTGTCAAGGTAAATCAGTTTGCCCATGGCAAGTTTCGTTTATTTAGATTGAATCTAATCAGGATTAGTGCCTGCAAAGGTAACGAATAGGTTTTGAAAAAGTTGATCCCAGGCGGGTAATTATCTGCTGTAAAAGCGATTTTGCCCGAAGGAATTTGAGTAATTTAGCCGCTGGTCAAGAAAACCAATAGTCATGCGCAGTAATCTGTTTGCCGAATTTCCGGCCACTACCAAAGCCGACTGGCAAAAACAAATTACTAAAGACTTGAAAGGCAAGCCTTTAGAAGAATTAGACTGGCAGATCGAAGAACAAATCCGACTGTCGCCGCTCTATACCGCCGATGATATTCCCACTCTTCCTCCGTTGGCCGCCGGCCGGTTGGATAATGGTTGGGAGATCGGCGATGTCATTGAGGTGACCGACATGGCGCAGGCCAACGCCCAGGCGCACGAGGCCCTCAATGGCGGCGTCAATGCGCCTTTGTTTCAGTTGCGGCACGAGCCTACGGCTGCCGAGTTGGCCGTACTGGTAGCAGGCATTCGCCCGGAGATGATTACGGCCAATTTTGCGCCCCACCACCCCGGAAAAGATCCCGCTGAATTGTACCGCGACCTCATCTACTACGTGCGTCGGCAGGGCTACCGCTTAGCCGACATTGCGGGCTCTGTTGATTTTGACCCGCTGCTCGACTGGAGTGAGCCGCCCTTTGACCCACTTGCGCGCATCATCGGCTTTGCCCATCGGCAAACACCCCGCTTTAAGGTATTGCAGGTAAATGCCCGCACTTTCGACTCCGGCGTGGAGAATACCAGCCGGGAGTTGGCGCTCACCGTGGCTAAAGCCATTGAATATTTAGACCAGATGGAAAAGCGGGGTATTGCGCCGGCTGTAACCAACGCCCACCTTCAATTTGCCCTCACGATAGGCAACGCGTATTTCATCAACATAGCCAAAATCCGGGCGCTGCGCCTGCTGTGGGCCAATGTTCTCGACGCCTATGGCTTGCCCCAAGCCGCCCTGCCGCCGGTGGTGGCGCACTTCGAGCACGAGTCGCAAACTGAAGACCAGTACGCCAATATGATCCGCGCTGCCGCCCAGGCCATGTCGGCTGTCATCGGCGGCGCCAGCCGGCTGTATGTGCTGCCGGCCAACTACTTCACCCATAAGGAAAATGCCGACGGCTTTGTGCGTCGCATAGCGCGTAATGTGCAGCACCTCCTCCAGATGGAAAGCGGCTTCGACCGGGTAATCGACCCGGCAGCGGGCAGCTATTTCATCGACACCCTCACGCAGTCGCTGGCTGCCGAAGCCTGGGAAAAATTAGCCGGCGTAGAAGCCGGTGGCGGCTTCTGGGAGGCTACCGAGGTGTAGGCGCTTAGCTGCTGCGCTTGGCCTGCCAGGCCCGGAAGACGGCCTCTACCTGCGGGTTTTCTTTCCAGTTGGTTTGTATATCTTCTATTTTCAGGATGTCTTCAAAGAGGGCATCCTGAGCATGGGCCTCAGCCAGCGCATGGCTATAAGGCGCATGGCTGAACGTGACCATGCCGTACAGGGGCACAAACTCAGGGTGTCGCTCGTGCAGGGCAGCGGCAATCTCTTTGCGCAATAGAAAGCGGGGATCGGCCACCCAGTCGCGCATTTCTAAGAAGTTGCGCAGGGCCAGGTCGGCTATGGCCTGCCCGTCGGCTACGCGCCGGGCGCTGTAGGCGGGTATCACGCGGTTCCAGTCGCCTTCAAATTCATCCAACATGGTATTCAACAGGGTGCAATCTTCAAAGCCGGCATTCATCCCCTGGCCGTAGAAAGGCACAATGGCATGGGCCGCGTCGCCCAGCAGCAGGGTGTTGTCGGCATAATGCCAGGGCGAGCAACGCACCGTCATGAGGTGGCCGGCGGGATTGCGGCGGAAGTCGCCCGTGAGGTCGCCCAGCAAAGGCAGGGTATCGGGAAAAAAGCGCTGAAAGAAGTTCTCCACAGCAGCGTCGGTATGCAGCCGGGCAAAGCTCTCGGCGCCCTCGTACGGCAAAAACAAGGTAGCCGTAAAGCTGCCATCCGGATTGGGCAGGGCAATGAGCATAAACACGCCCCTCGGCCAGATGTGCAGCACGTCTTTGGCCATGCGGTGCTCGCCGTCGGGGCCGGGCGGAATGTGAAGCTCTTTATAGGCGTAGTCGAGGTAGTCTTGTCTGTAATTGAAGCGAGGAGTGCGCATCATGGCGTTGCGCACCTCCGAATAGGCGCCATCGGTAGAAAGCAACAGGGGCGCCTCCACGCTGTACTCCCGGCCGTCGGCTGCATCCTGTAGATAGAGCTGCCTGCGATCCAGATCAACCTGCTGCACCCGCTGCCCGAAGTGAAAGCGCACCCCCGCAGCTTCGGCAGCCTCGGTGAGCGCTATGTTGAGGCCTGCCCTCGATACCGAGTAAATGGCCTGCCCTTCGGCGCCATAGGGTTGAAAGGTAAGCTCGCCCGCTATGCTGTGCATCAGCCGGCCGCGCATGGGCAGCGCCTGTTCGCGCACCTGATCGGCTACGCCTGCCAACTCCAGGGCCCGCCAGCCGCGGTCGCTGAGCGCCAGATTGATCGACCTCCCGCCCATAAAGCCCGCCAAGCGCGGATCGGGGCGGCGTTCGTAAACGGTAACGTCTAAAGAGCGGCCGGCCAGCAATCGGGCCAGCAATGAACCTACTAACCCGGCGCCGGCAATGGTTACGGAAGCAGACATACCTTTGGTTTTATTTTGGTTCTAAAAGAGAAATCGAAACGCTACTACCTGAGCCACAAAACCAATGACGTAACCCCCGTAGAGGTCCATTTGTTCATGCGCGTTCAGCAGCAGCCGACTGCTGCCTACTAAGCCCGCCAGCAGTATTGTAAGCAACAATAAAGCGCTTACGCTCACCTGTAGCCATACCCCAAAGGCGGGCAGCTCTACCACAAAAGTGCCGTAACTGAAAAACAACATACTAATGAACACCATACCTACCAATCCGCCCATACCTACGGCATGAGCGCTCACCTTAGAGAAGATGTTCACAAAAAAGGCCAGAAACAGCGCTATTACCGTGCCCAGCATAAAACTGGTGTAGGCCGTGGGCGCCTGCCCGTTCTTAAGGAAATTGTAGTATATCCAGGTGTAAAAAACCCCTGTAATAAGGTAGGGGCCAATGCGCTCCTGCTGGCTGGGCATCCCCAGCGATTGGATCATGCCTAAGAAGTACATCACCAGAATGGATGCCGCCGGTACAAAAAAGGTGTACAGAAACACCAATAGCAACAGATACAAACCCGCCGGCTCATGAATGGAGTTCACGCCAAAAAGGTAGGGGTTGATCAGCAGCAGCAGCGCCAGCATATAAGTGGGCCCCAACAGCGGATGAAAAACAGCCGAAATCCCCCAGGCGAGTGGTCTCACGAGCAGATGTGTTAATTTCAGCGGCAAAGGTAGTTTTTCCGGGACGGAATGCCAAATTATTGTGGGGCCCCGCCGTCGGCGGCCTGGTAGCAGCGGGGCTATATCTCGCAAGGAGTATGGAGGCCCAAAGATAACTTTACCCCCTGGCCCTAAAAAAAATAACCACTAATTTGAGCTTACCTCTTGACAAGCGTACAAAATGACCTTATTTTTGACCGACCATTTGGTCATTGATAAAATTATGTCGCCAAAAACAAAACAACAGTACGCCGAAATACGCGAGCGCAGCCGCCAGAACATAGAGGAGGCTGCATTAGAGTTGTTTGCCACGCGTGGTTATGCCCATACTACCGTAAGTCAGATTGCGGCGGCAGCCGGCGTATCCAAGGGGCTGTTGTACAACTACTACGAGAGCAAAGAGGCCCTGCTGCACGGTATCATTATGGGCGCCATAGTGGAAAGTGAGTCGTGGTGGTTTGAGATCATGCAACAGGATTTGCCCCCTGCGCAGCAAATGCGCCTGATCACCGAAAAATCCATTGGCGTTGTCAAAGACAATCTCCGGCATTGGAAGTTGATGGCTTCTTTGGCCTTTCAGCCTGATATTATGCAGGGGTTAGAAATGGAGATCATGCAGCGCAAGCAAGGTATGATCGAGGCATTACAACAGCTCTTTGAGCGGCTGGGGGTGGAAGATACGCTGGCTGAAGTATTTTTTTATTCGGCCACCCTCGACGGCATGTTCATGCACTATATGAACAGGCCTGAGGCCTACCCCATCCAAACGATGGTAGAATACCTGCTAAAGCGATACAATGCCTGACGCCTGTGCGATGTGAATCACCCGACTGTTGTCATATAACCGTAACCTAAAAAAACATGAAGCGAATAATCATCGGTTTGAGTTTGCTGCTGATCACGGCGGCTATGCTGACGGCCCAGCCGACAGCCCCCAGCGCTATGGAAATCATCCGGCGCGCCGACGCCAAAATGCGGGGCCGCTCAAGCTACAGCGAAATGAAAATGACCATTGTGCGCCCCACCTGGTCGAGGGAAGTGCGCATGAAAAGCTGGGCCAAGGGCGACGACCTCTCGTTGGTGCTCATCACAGCCCCGGCCCGCGACCAGGGCGCCGCCTTCCTGAAGCGGGGCTTAGAGCTCTGGAACTGGCAGCCCTCCATTGACCGCACCATCAAGATGCCCCCTAGCATGATGCTGCAAAGCTGGATGGGCTCCGACTTTACAAACGACGACTTAGTGCGGCAGTCGTCGGTGGTAGACGACTACCAGCACCGCCTGCTGGGCGCCGAAGACATCGACGGCCGCAGTTGCTGGAAGGTGGAACTCCGCCCCAAACCCAACGTACCCGTGGTGTGGGGAAAGGTAATTATGTGGGTGGATAAGGCCGAGTCGATGCAGCTCAAAACGGAGTTTTACGACGAAGACGGCTACTTAGTGAACACCATGCGCGGCAAGGCCGTAAAAACCCTCGGCGGCCAGTTGTTGCCCTCCATATTGGAAGTGACCCCTGCCGACGAACCCGGCCATAAGACCATCGTGGAGTACATCAGCCTGCGCTTCGACCAGACCTACAACGATGACTTCTTTACGGTTCAAAACATGAAGCGAGTCCGCTAATGCGGCCTTTGCTTTGCCAAGCCCAACAATTATGCTCATCAAGTTAGCCTGGCGCAACATCTGGCGCAACCGCCGACGAACGCTCATCACCTCGGCGGCCGTTATGTTTGCCGTGTTTTTTTCGGTGTTCATGGAATCCATACAACGCGGCGCCTGGGATCACATGCTCGACAACGTCGTGAACTTCTACTACGGCTATGCCCAGGTACACCAAAAAGGCTATTGGGACGAGCCCTCCCTCGACCTGGCTATGCCTGCCGATGAGGCCTTTATGCGGGACCTGCGCAACATTGAGGGCGTGCAGGATGCTGTGCCCCGGGTAGAGACCTTTGCCCTGGCAGCCTACGACCAGCAAACTACCGGCATTATGGTGGTGGGCGCCGACCCCGCTGCTGAAAATGCCCTCACCCGGCTACAGACCCACCTCACCAAGGGCAACTATTGGGCGCAATCCGACAGCCCGCAAGCTTTGGTGGCCGAGGGCGTAGCCAGCCGCCTCCAGATCGGCGTAGGCGATACCATTGTATTGCTCAGTCAGGGCTATCGGGGTGTCAATGCGGCCGGCAAGTACCCGGTGGGCGGCCTGCTTCGCTTCGGCTCCCCCGATCTCAACAAGCGCATGGTATACCTCACCCTGCCTGTAGCCCGGCAGTGGTTGGGCGCCGAGGGCGTCGTAACGACCCTTGCCCTCAAAATCCCCGATAAGCAAACGACGCCGGGCGTAGTGGCGGCGCTGAACAGCAGGCTGGACAACACTCAATACGAGGTCATGGACTGGCAGCAGATGATTCCGGAACTGGTGGAGGCCAAGGCCCTCGACTCGGCGGGCAACAAATTGGTTATGCTGGTGCTCTACATCATCATCACCTTCGGCATTCTGGGCGCCATACTCATGATGATCAAAGAGCGCGAGCGCGAGTTTGGGGTGCTCATCGGCATTGGTATGCAGCGGCTGCGACTGGCCTTTACGGTCTGGCTGGAGGTAGTATTTATGGGCCTGCTGGGCGTAGGCGCCGGCATCGTGCTGGGGCTGCCGCTGGTGTACTACTTCCACCTCAATCCCATAGACCTAAGCGTGATGGGAGAAGAGGCCGTAAAAACCTACGAAAAATTCGGTATGGAACCCGTGCTTCCCGCCGTTGTAGAGCCGGGCATCTTCATCGGACAGGCGCTGGTTATTCTTATCATCACCACCATATTGGCCATTTACCCGCTTTGGCGTCTTGCCCGCATGGAACCCGTGCAGGCTATGCGCGCCTAAGCGCAAACGCATATTACCATGCTCATCACCATAGCCTGGCGCAACATCTGGCGCAGCCGCACCCGCAGCTTAGTGGTCATGGCGGCCATCGTTATCGGCATCTGGGCGCTGGCATTTATGATCAGCTTCTCCCTCGGTATGGCGCGCAGCTACGTCAGCAGCGCCATCGAAAACAGCCTCAGCCACCTGCAGGCTCACCACCCGCAGTTTGGGGCCGACGCCGAAGCCCGCTACTACCTCGATGTGCCCATTGAGTTGCAGGAGGAAGTACGCAAACTGCCGGAGGTGCAAAACACTACGGCCCGCACCCTGCTCACGGGTATGCTCACCACTGGCAAGTCGCCCCGGGGCATACAAATTCGCGGCATCGACCCGGCCGGCGAGGCAGCCGTCACCCGGCTCAATGAGAAGATCGTAGCCGGGGCCTACCTCTCCGACGACAACCGCCGCCAGATACTTATCGGCGAACGGCTGGCGCAAAAGATGGGCGCCAAAATACGCAGCAAAGTCGTGCTCACCTTCCAGGACGTACATGGCAACATCACGGCCGGCGCCTTTCGGGTGGGCGGCCTGTTCAATACCGGCAACCGCCCCTTTGACGAGGGCACTGTTTTTGTCGACCGACGCGAGTTGAATGAGTTGTTTGGCCCCGCCGACGCTGCCCATGAGATGGCCATTTACCTCCGCGACCCCGAAACCTTAGCCGACGCCCAGCGCCGGGTGCAGCAGGAACTGGCCGACGCCAAAGTGGAAAACTACCGGGAACTCTCCCCCGATGTGCTCCTGTACGAATCGCAGATACAAACCTCGGCCACCATATTCATCGTCATCATTATGCTGGCCCTGCTGTTTGGCATCATCAATACCATGCTCATGGCGGTGCTGGAGCGCTACCACGAGCTGGGCATGCTCATGGCCATTGGTATGAATAAAGGGCGCGTCTTTGCCATGATCGTACTCGAAACCCTGCTGCTGTCGGGCGCCGGCAGCCTGCCCGGGCTGCTGCTGGGTTGGCTCACCGTCACGCGGCTACAGCATACCGGCATCGACCTTTCGTCTTTCTCTCAGAGCATGGAGCAGTTTGGCCTCAGCCAGATGGTATACCCCAGCCTGAACGCCGATATGTACCTGCAATTAGCCGCCGCAGTGGTCGTCACGGCCTTAGTGGGCGCCATATATCCGGCCTGGAAGGCCATCCGCCTAAGGCCCGTAGAAGCCATTGGGCATTAACATCATTCAAGCACTTTATACAAGCAAACGATATGAGCCAACCCGTCATCATTGCACAAAACGTAGGCAAAGTATACAACCCGGATAAAATACCCGTGGTAGCCCTCGAATCCGTAGACCTCGCCGTTGAAGCCGGCGAGTTTACGGCCATTGTAGGCCCCTCCGGCTCCGGCAAAACCACCCTGCTCAACATCATCGGCGGCCTCGACCGCGCCACCTCCGGCAAGGTATCGGTAGGAGGGCACGACATCACGGGCTTGTCCGACAATGAGCTCATCAACTTTCGCCGCGAGCACATCGGCTTCGTCTTTCAGGCCTACAACCTCATCCCTGTGCTCACCGCCCGCGAAAACACCGAGTTTGTCATGCTGTTGCAGGGCAAAGCCCGGGCCGAGCGCGAAGCCCGCACCCGCGAGCTCCTCCAGGCCGTAGGCTTAGCCGAGCAGATGGACAAACGCCCCTCCGAAATGTCGGGAGGCCAGCAACAGCGCGTAGCCGTAGCCCGCGCCTTGGCCTCCAAACCCGCTTTCGTGCTGGCCGACGAGCCCACCGCTAACCTCGATTCCGCTTCGGCCGCCAACCTCCTCGACATCATGGTGCGCCTCAATCAGGAGGAAGGCGTCACCTTTATCTTCAGCACCCACGACCAGCGGGTCATCGACCGCGCCCGGCGGGTAGTCACCCTCGACGACGGCCGTATCATCCGCGACGAAAAACGATAAACATGCGCTTTCCCATCTCCCGTCGGCTACTGCCGGTTCTGCTGCTTGCCGCTGCCGCTTTTACCCTCCGGGCTCAGGATGCCCCCGATAGCCTCGCCGTAGCAGAAAGCCCGCAAGCCCCCGAGCGCACGCCCCGCTTCCAGGCCGGCGGTTATATCAAAAACCTGCAAGCCCTGCTGTTTTTTAATCCCGGCATCGGGGAGGCTTCTTTCCTCCAGGACAACTTCTTCCACCACCGACTCAACCTCAGCTATGAGGCGAACCCGCGCTGGCGCCTGCATGCCGGGCTGCGCACCCGCCTCTTCTTTGGCGACGTAGTGCGCGCCAACCCCGGCTACGCCGCCCAAATCGACGGCGGCGCCAACGACTGGCTCGATCTCTCCGCCGTATGGCTCGATCGGTCGGGCTGGGTGGGCCACAGCGTCCTCGACCGCGCCTACGCCGAGTACACCCACCAGCGCTGGGAAGTGCGGCTTGGCCGCCAGCGCGTCAACTGGGGCATCAGTTCCATCTGGAACCCCAACGACATTTTTAATGCTTTTGCCT
>CAYOTJ010000080.1:6763-10812 GCA_964406855.1 uncultured Saprospiraceae bacterium | reverse complement strand
GGGCATGAGGCGGTTGCGCCGATAGAGGCGATCTAAGCTGACGGCATATTGCTGTGAGATGCCCGCCATGCTGTCGGCAGCGGCAACAATATGGTATTTTTCGCGTCCCCGGTAAGCATTGCGCTTAGGCTGGAGGTAAATGCGGTCGCCCTCGCGCAGGCGCTGTTCGGGGCTATTGAGGTTCTCGTTGTAGCTAATGAGGTTTTTGACGGCCACATCGGTACGGCGGGCAATGTCGGCTACTGTTTCGCCTCCGGTAGCTACCACATAGCTCACGTCGTTGTTCTTGAGGATGCCCGAGGCTACAATTTCGGCAGGCGTATCGATGTCTATCGTCGACATGCGGTCGTACTTGAAGAGTTCGTAGCGCTCAATGAGGCTGATGAGGCGCTCGGGGTAGGTGGGGCTGGTGGCGTAGCCTGCCGTGCGCAGGCCTGCGGCCCAAGACTGGTAGTCGGTAGGGTCAAGCCGGAACAGGAAGCCGTAGCGGAAGGCCTTGGTGGGGTCGCGCAGGAATTCGGAGTGAGCCACATAGCTGGCGTCTGCGGTTTTGAACACCCGAAAGCAACTTTTGATGAGCTTGCCCTCGTTGTCGTAGTCGTCGTCTTCCTGATAGAAGGTATCGCCGCGCCAGTCGGAGCCGCACTTAATGCCAAAGTGGTTGTTGGCGCGGCGGGCTAAATTGCTTCGGCCTGCGTCGGACTCCAATATGCCCTGGGCCAATTTGATACTGGCGGGCACGCCCGCGCGCTCCATTTCCCGGATGGCGATATCGCGGTATCGTTCTATGTATTCTACATGATCCTGGCTTACCTGTGCCTCAACGACCGCAAAGCTGCAGCCCAGTAAGAGAAGGAATACCCATTTTGTGTGCATATCGATGGCTTTAAAGTTGTGGGAGATAACGAAGGAAAACAACCAATGATTACCAAAAGCCGGCGCATTTAGGATTTTTTTAACGGGGTTGGCCGCAGGGAAAATGCCCGGATGATGCCTGCAAAGTGATTTTCATCACTAAACCATGCTGCAAAGATCACAAAACCCTTTGATGTTACTCACCTTAGGCAGTGGTAAAACACCAGTTACTTTGTGGTGTCATCCAAATTTAACCGGATATGAGACGCATTCTTTTTTCCATGATTTTGGTACTTGCCGCCGCCGGATGGGCCTTCGCCCAGACCGCCTACAGCGCGCGCCAGGCCAATATGAGCATTGCGGGAACTTCTTCACTGCACGACTGGGAATCGCAGGCAACGACAGTGACAGCCCGCGGCCGCATCAACTACGGCTCCACACTGGAGTCTATACCCGAATTAGTGGTTACCGTTCGCGTACGCGACATCAAGAGTACCAAGGGCTCTATTATGGACAATAAAACCTACGACGCCCTCAAAGCCGATAGCCACCCCACCATCACTTACCGCCTCACGCGGGTGAAATCCATTCAGCCCACCACCAAAGGTTTTACGCTTAACGCCGAAGGCCAACTCACCATCGCCGGCGTCACCAAAACCGTAGAAATGGCCGTTGAAGGCTACCGCCAATCCGATGGCGCCATTGTATTTCAGGGCAGTAAGCCCCTTAAAATGAGCAACTTTGGCATCTCGCCGCCCACCGCTATGATGGGTACGCTCAAAACCGGCGACGACATCACCATCCGCTTTAAAGTGACGATGGCGCCCGCCAACTAACCCTCTCCATCCCACTTCCCGGAAACTCCGGATGAAATCAATCACAACCATTATTTACTCTCCCCATAAAAAACTGAGTTTGTCATGAGAAAGCAAGTTTCTATATCCACGTTCATCCTTGCTGTAGGCTTTATACTGTGTTCGCTGTACAGTTTCGCCCAGCAACCCCAACTGCAATACTATCGCTCATGGGACAAAGACGGCATCAATGTATTTGAGCCCTCAAAATCGATGGATCAGCCCGAATTTACGGGCCTGAAAGTGCGCATTGGCGGCGCTTTTACCCAAACCTATCAGCGCCTCGAAGCGAGCAATAAAGCCGAGTACGTAAAGGTGTCGAACACCAACAACACCAACAAGAACCTGCTTTATGGCGTGCCTATGAGCAATAGCACCTTGGTGAATGCCCGCCCCATAGCCGGCGAAGACTCCACTACGGTAAACCTCAACGGCTTTAACCTGGCTATGGCCAACCTGAACCTCGACTTCCAGATTGAGGACGGCATCCGGGTATGCCTCGAAAACTACATGTCGGCTCGCCACCACAACGAGTTCTGGGTTAAAGGCGGCTACATCCAAATCGACAAACTGCCCATGTTCGGCAGCCCGGAATGGTTTACGAAATACCTGCGTGTAAAAATCGGCCACTTCCAGCCCAACTTCGGCGACCAGCAGTTCCGTCGCAACGATGGCGGCAACAACATTTACAATCCCTTTGCCGAAAACTTCCTGCTCGACGCATTTACTACCGAGATTGGCGGCGAGGTGTATGCTTTCCCGGTTGAAGGCGTGATGGTTATGGGCGGTATGTCTTCCGGCCTCATCAACGGCAACGTAGAAAACTATCCGGCTACTGCTCAGGGCGCTAACTTAGAGCCCATCAAGCGCAACCCCTCGATCTTCTTCAAAGCCGCTTATGACAAGCAGTTTGGCGACCTGCGCGTTCGCTTGTCAGGTTCGTTGTACAACAACAGCAGCATCCAGCGCAATACGCTTTATGCCGGCGACCGCACGGGCTCGCAGTACTTCTCGGTCATGGATCCCATCATCCAGTCGAGCGGTACGCCTACCGATAAAACCGCCGTATTTACTTCCGGCCGCCTCAACCCCGGCATCAACAACCGCGTCACGGCTTTCGTAGTCAACCCCTTCATCAAGTTCAAAGGCTTAGAAGTGTTTGGCGCCTACGAAAAAGTAAGCGGCGGCAACTACAGCGAAAAAGACGACCGTTCGTTCAGCCAGATTGCCATCGAAGGTCTGTACCGCTTCCTGCCCAACGAACAGATGTACATTGGCGGTCGGTATAATACGGCTACCGGGCGCTTCGCAGGGTTTGCTGAAGATGTAACCGTTACCCGCTTGGCCATTGCCGCCGGCTGGTTCCCCACCCGCAACCTGCTGCTGAAAGGCGAATATGTAGTGCAAAACTACCTCGACTTTCCGAGCACTGACTATCGCCACGAAGGCACGTTCAGCGGCCTTATGGTACAAGCCGTCATAGGCTTCTAAGCCAGGCTAAAGACAACGAATACTTCGGTTTGGCACTGCACACAACGTACAATAGAGCTTTTGATTCCATAACTTCCGGGCAGCGGCGCCTCAATGTCCGCTGCCCGGTTTTTTTTAGTTCGCGCCGGCAGGTTTTGTGAATAGATTTCTGTGTTTATTCACGCCCTGTACACAAAACCTGCGGATGCGCAATATCATTCCTCGTCATGGAAACATCGGCCCCTTCTTTTCTGGCTCGTTATTATTTTTTTGGCGTCGTAGGCATAGCCGCCGTGTTGGCTCCTGCGCTGCGCCTGACGTTTCAACCTGCGGCCCTAACCGGATCATACTACATCCAGTCAGGCAGCCGGCTCTACCTCAAAGGCTCCAGCAATGTGACCAACTTTACCTGCGAATGCCATTGCTACGACCCCGCTCAGGCGCATGCCTACCGTCTGGAGGTCGGCCAGGCTGCCGGCAGTTATTCTTTCCGGCAGACCCTGTTGCGCCTGCCCACCCGCTCTCTCGACTGTGGCCATAAGGGCATCAATTCGGATATGTATGAGACCCTTAAAGCGGAGGCGCACCCTCATGTGTCCATTGAGTTGCTTTCGGTACGCTTGCCCGCCTTGTCGATCCACGAAACAGCCGGCCTTCAGGCCCTTACGGCCATTACCATCGCAGGTGTGCGGCATGAAGAGTGGATCAATGTACGGGTGCAATGCATGGACGACGATCGCTATCGCTTCATCGGCTCCAAGCCACTGAGCATGGCGCGCTTTGGCCTCACCCCCCCCAGCCCGATGATGGGCTTGGTAAAAGTTTCGGATCGCATTGACATTCACCTTGATCTGGTGATAAAAACCCAAC
>CAYOTJ010000080.1:0-6753 GCA_964406855.1 uncultured Saprospiraceae bacterium | reverse complement strand
CAATATTTGGTCTGGTTTGTCTATTTTTATACCTTGACAGCCAATGCAAAGTTATCGCCGGGAATATGCGTTGAAGAGAAAAGCCGGCAACTAAAAAAGACCAAACCTCCAACATGCGGTTGATCTGGATTGTGATGCTTCTGATCGGGCTTTTTGCCCAAGATGCAGCGGCGCGCACGGCCCGCTATCGGGCTATGTGGCGCGAAGACCCTGCTACTACGATGGTCATCGGTTGGGACCAACTGTCGGGCGCTACGCCTACCGTTGTTTACGACCTGGTTGACCACGGCGACAATGCCGCTGCTTATCGGTTTCGGCATGCTCCCGACCGGAGCGTGCAAGCCAAGGGCATGCGCAACCACTTTGCCCGCCTCACGGGCCTTCAGCCCAATACCGTCTACTACTTCCTCATCACCGATACGGAAGGGCAGAGTCGGCGCATGACGTTCCAAACCATGCCCAACGACCCCAACGTACGCCTGAGCATCATTGCGGGCGGCGACTCGCGCAACTTCCGCGAGGCCTGCCAGGATGCCAATCGCTTAGTGAGCAAGCTGCGCCCCCACTTCGTCATGTTCAATGGCGATATGACGGCTGAAGACATCAATACAGAATGGATAGCCTGGATGGACGACTGGCAACTGACCATCGGCAGCGATGGCCGCCTCTTCCCCGTTATGGTGGCCCGAGGCAACCACGAGCAATCCAATCAGGTGTTGATCGACCTTTTTGATGTGCCTTCCGCAAACATATATTACGCCCTCACGTTTGGCGGCAACCTGTTGCGCATGTACACCCTCAACAGCATGATTCCGGTGGGCGGCGAACAACAGGCATGGCTCGATCGCGACCTGCGCGGCAACGGCCAAACGGTGTGGAAAATAGCCCAGTACCACCTGCCCAGCAGGCCGCATACCACCCAAAAGATCGATAAAGAAGAACAGGTGCTCTACTGGTCGACGCTCTTTTATAAATATCGGGTACAGTTGGCCATCGAATCGGATGCTCACGTAGTGAAAACTACCTGGCCCATACGCCCCAGTCGCGAATCCGGCAGCGATGAAGGTTTTATCCGCGACGACGAGGGCGGTACCGTTTATTTAGGCGAGGGTTGCTGGGGAGCGCCCTTGCGCCCTAATGACGACGATAAGCGCTGGACCCGCGCCAGCGGCAGCTTCAACTCCTTCCACTGGATTTTTGTCGATCAGTACCGCATTGAAACACGGGTGGTGAAAACCGACGGCTCCTCCCGGGTAGGCGAGGTGAGCCCTGCCGACCCCTTCAAGGCGCCTTACGGGTTGGTGGTATGGAACCCCAGCAATGGGGATGTCATTACATTAGTGAACACCAATGCTTCGCCCGGACCGCTGGCAGGGGGCGTAAAACAAAGATTAGAAGTACAAGATTTTGGCGCAGATGTATCCGGCGCAGATATGGCCATCGTGTGGAGCTCCGACAACGAAGGCCAGTCGGCTGCTTTTGAAGTACAGCGCTCCGTGGATGGAGGCGCCCGCTATACGACTATTGCGATCATACCGGGCAAAGGCCCGGGGCGCAATCGCTACTCTTTCATCGACCCCGGCGTAGCCCGGCAGGGGCCGCCCAACCGCGTGCGCTACCGCCTGAACTGCCGGCAGCCAGACTACGATGATAAGCTTTATGAGTTGAGACCTTCGGGGCCTCCGCCCGTAGCAGGAGGCGGAAAGCCAACTGCCCCGCCGCCTGCGGCGGGCTCGCCGGCGCTGGTACAAGCCGACGCCCGCGGACAGGTGGCCATACAGTATACTATTACGCTGCCGGCTACCATCGACCTCATTCTCATCGGGGAAGATATGCGCGAGTTGGCCAGGCTCAATTACCCCAACCAGGTGCCAGGCTCGTACACCAAGTCGTTGGACCTCAGCAAGGCGCCGGCCGGTCAGTACAACCTGTTGGTAAAAGCCAACGGCCAGCTACTGCATCGCTATACGGTGAGGCGGTAATTTTGCTTATGCTTCTTCGCGGCAGTGCTCGCACAGGCCGGTTACGAGTACCTGTACCTGTCGGGCCTCATAATTGGCCGGAACCTCCACCCGGGGCGAAAGGGTATTGGGGAGGCAGTAGGTATGCTCGCACTGCTCGCACTTGAAGTGGAGGTGATTGTCGTGGTGGTGGCGCCCGCCGCAGCCATCCTGGCAGAGGCTGTATTTCACCCGGCTTTGATTATCGAGTACTTCATGAACAACGCCCGCCTCCTCAAAGGTTTTGAGCGTGCGATAGATGGTCACCCGATCAAAAGAGTCCTCGGTGAGGGCTTCCAGCTCGCCCTGCGACAAAGCATACCCTTTGCTCAAAAAAATATCGAGCAGCGCCCGCCGGGCCGGCGTGTTGCGCAGTTGTTTTTTTTTGCAGCAGGCGAAGAATTTGGTCTTCCATAAAGCTTTAAATACATTACAGGAACAAGCCCTGAGCATATCGCGTTCACAAAAGTAGGAAAAAAATCTTGCAACAACATTGCAAATACGAAGTCAGGTTGTTATTTTTGCAGCATCGTTGCATTTTTACTTGATTTACGCATTAATTAGTCCGTTTTATAACAGCAGCCTGCCTCCCCTTGTGGAGTATAGGCTGCTTTTTGACGGAACAAGAGCCTAATGCAGATAGGAAGCGCCATTCAGATCCAGTACGCAGCCCGTGGTAAAAATAGCGGCGGGGCTGGCGAGGAAGAGCACGGCATGGGCGACGTCTTCAACGGAAGCAACCCGATTGAGGGGGCTTTGTGCGCGCACGGCGTCGCCGGCGGCGCCCTGTAAATGGGGGCGCACCATCGCCGTTTCGATGAAGCCTGGCGCAATGGCGTGCACGGTGATGCCGCAGGCCCCTAATGCCTGGGCCATGCTTTGGCTCATGGCGTGAAGGCCGGCTTTGGAGGCGCCATAGCCGGGTTGGCCGGGTTCGCCCCGATAGCCGCCCCGGCTGCCAATGTTGATGATTTTGCCGCTGCCCTTAACGCGCATATATTCAGCGGCCGTGTAGGCACAGGCGGCGGCCGTTAGGTTGACGGCTAATGTGCGTTGCCATACGGCTAACCACTCATCAAAGGGCAATTGGTCGAGGGCATGGGGGAGGAATATGCCGGCTATGCGTAACCATTTCTTACCAAATGTTAATGCGCGCTCAACAAAGCCGCCCGACCTTTGTAGTAACAAAAACTGGCTACCATGTCTGCACCCAAAGTATTACTCACCGGCATCACCGGTTTTCTTGGTTCTCATACGGCCATCCAACTGCTCAATAAGGGATATGAAGTAATCGGCACCATGCGCGACCTGGCCCGGGCCGACAGCATTCGTGCCGTGTTGGGGAAACACACGGCCCACCTCGACAGGCTGCACCTCGTCCGGGCCGAGCTCACCGATGCACAGGTATGGACCGGGCTCATGCAGGGGGTCCAATACGTACAACACATAGCCTCTCCTTTTCCGAAGGTATTGCCTAAAAATGATGATGAGCTGGTGGTTCCTGCCCGTGAGGGCGTGCTCAGCATACTTCGGGCTGCGTCGCAGCATGGCGTGAAGCGGGTGGTGCTCACATCGTCTTCGGGGGCGGTATTGTATGGCAAGCCCAAGGCGCAGCGCAGCGGCGTATTTGATGAAACCGTCTGGACGGATACAACTAATCTGGAAGACACAACGCCCTACTTCAGGAGCAAGACCATCGCCGAGCGGGCGGCATGGAATTTTATGGCCTCCGACCGCTCGGGAATGGAACTGACCACAGTGCTGCCCGGCGCCATTCTGGGGCCGCTGCTGGAAGAAGACTTCAGTGGCAGCGCCAATATCGTCATTAAATCGCTGGATGGCAGCATACCCGCCGTGCCTAACATAGGTTTTGATGTGGTGGATGTGCGCTCAGTAGCTAACCTGCTACTGCTGGCCATGGAAAAACCACAGGCGGCTAACCAGCGCTATATAGGCTCGGAAGGTTATCTGAGTTTTAAAGACATAGCCGATATTTTGCGGCAGGAATATCCCAAACGCAGAATTCCCTCGCAGGTGTTACCTAACTTTGCCGTACGCCTTTTTTCCAATATAGACCCCACTCTGAAGCCCATACTGCTGGAACTGGGCGCCCGCAGGGAGGTGGATAACAAAAAGGCCATACAGCAATTGGGTTGGCAGCCGCGCAGGCCTAAAGAGGGCGTGTTGGCCTGCGCGGCCAGCGCCATAGTCTTAGGCGTAGTAAAATAGTTATGGAAAAACTTCAATCTGCGATGCATTTTGGGGGCATACAGTCAGAAGATGGTATTGCCCTCGCCCTTTCCCGGTGCAAACAACGCCTGTTGAAAGCCGGGGAGCACTTTTTGGCCCTTGATAAAGTAGCCCATGAGATCGCGTTTGTAGAGCGCGGCATATTGAGGCTATACGCGCTGGATGACGAAGGCGCCGAAGTGACGAAGTACTTTGTGCGCTCCAACCAGTTTGTTACCGATTTAGAGAGCTATTATGCCGGAGCCCCCAGCCAAAACCCCATACAGGCTGTGGTGGATACCGAGCTTTACATCATTCACAAAGACGCTGTAAACGATCTCATTCAGCAGATACCCAACTATTTTATCTTTCTCAAAAGCATCACGGAGGCGCAGTTGCTCAATAAGCTCAAAGACAACGACTTTCTCAACTTCGGCGATGCCCGTACCAAGTACATAGCCTTTCTGAACCGCTATCCCGACCTGGCGCTACAGGCCCCCCAACACTACATTGCGTCGTATTTGAAGATTACGCCTCAGTCGCTGAGTCGGATACGTCGGGAACTGGCAGAGAAGTAGCCAGCCCCCCCTCCAGATTATACACGCTGCTAAAGCCGCCATTGCGCATGAGGGTGCATACGCGGGTGCTGCGTCGGCTGCTGCGGCAGTATACCAGGTAGGTTTTAGTGCGGTCGAGGGCATCGAACCGGGGCCAAAAGTCGGGGCCAAAATAATCGAGGTGGATGGCGCCCGGCAGGCAGCCGGCCGCATATTCGGCGGGGGTGCGCACATCGAGCAGCACCGTATCGGGCCGGCCGATGCGGGCTTCAAACTCGGCGGCGCCGAGATTGTTGAGTTGCTGCTTGAGGAGTTGCCAGCGGCTGATTTTGCAGCCTGAAGATAATTCGGTCATGGCCATTGCGGTTGGGCTTTGCCAAAGATAGGCTTGTTGAAAATCATTTGCAACTTTTGCAAAAAAAGATTACCTTGCTAAGTGTTAGACTTGTTCGGCGGGATCATCAAACGGCTGCAAGCGACAAATTTTGTCCTGCACTTCGCTAAAAAGCCTCGCCGATGCCACGGTATCGCCTACGTTTTTTGCCTTGTTCGGTACAAAATTTGCTACGCTTTCGCTCGTTCACGGCTCGCAGAACAAGTCTATTGAACCATAACCAAATTCACGGAATATGCTCGAAGGCTGGGTAAAAATCTATACATCTCCGGATGTAATACAGACCAAATTGGTGGAAGACATGCTCAAACAAAATGGCGTGGAAAGCCATATCGTGACCAAGCCCGACTCGGTGCTGCCCATGTTGGGCGAGGCCAGCCTCTATGCGCCGGCCGACCGGGCAGAAGAGGCTATGGCCCTATTGCAGGACTACCAGGCAGGCAGTGAAGAGGAAGAATAAATGTGGAATGACAGACGTGTTCTGCGGGATCATCAAACGGCTGCAAGCGGCAAATTTTGTACTGACTCACAGAGCAAGCCTAATAAAAAAGGGAGCGCCTGGCGCTCCCTCCTCTTCTGATTTTTGGGGATGACTTTTGTCCGTTGAAAATGTGTCAAACAAAAGCGGACTGTTCGTGGGATTACGTCTCTAAAAAGCGATTGAATTATACGGATTTACCGCGTTGAGTTGTTCATGCGTTATTTCTCACCGATGGTCGTTGCTGATGCGGAGCAACCGGTAGGCGCTGTGCCGGTGGACTGATTCTATCCAGACGGTGAGCCAGCCGGAGGGCCAGTGGCTGAGGTCGAGGATAGCTGTTTCGCCAGCCTGAAGCTGGCGTGAGAGCCTTACCTTTCCCTCGGGGTCTACCACTTTGAGGCTGGCGGTGCCTTGATTAGCCGTCCATTTGAAGTGGGCGACATCGGTTGCCGGATTGGGCCACAGCAGGAGGCTTTCCTCTCCGCCTTGCCACCGGGCGCTTTGCCAGGGGCTGTAGCTTTCCGCATCATTTATATCCTTCTGACGGAGGCGGTACAGGTAGGTCACACCGGGTACTACATTTTTATCCAAAAAATAATAGCGGCTTCCATTGGCGGCATTGGGCGCGGCGGGTACCCAGCCGACATCGGCAGGCGCAACAGCGCCTTCGGGCAGGCGTTCGATGGCAAAGCCGGCGTTTTGGTCTTCGATTGCCGTGGCCCAGTGCAGTCCTATGCCGAGGGGTTCGGGGGCTGCATTGAAATAGAGCCAACTGACGGGCAGGGGCACCATAGGGGGCATGTCGTAGGCGGCCATGCCGCCTGCCTGCGCGCTATAGCCCAAGCCGCGGCGAGCGAAGCAGGTCCAGAGTCGTTCGGTTAGCGCGCCGCCGTAGAGCGTGGCGTCGGCTTGCAGCAGGGCGTCGCGCATGTCGATGAAGGTAGGGTCGCAGGCCAAATAGCGCAGCGACTCGACGATGAGGTTGAGGGCGCGCACATTGCCGGCCATATGGTTGGGGTCGTAGAGGTCGGGGGTATAGCCGTAGCCATCGATGAGATCCCAGACGATGTCCCAGAGTATGCTGCCCCAGGC
>CAYOTJ010000079.1:0-10960 GCA_964406855.1 uncultured Saprospiraceae bacterium | reverse complement strand
CCAGTAATGAGCCTGCGCGGCCCACTACGCCCCCGCCTCCGCCTCCGCCTCCGCCTATGGACGAGCCTGAAATAGCGGAGATATTTAAGGTAGTAGAAGAAATGCCGCGCTTCCCGGGTTGTGAAGAACTGGGGACCATTGCCGAGCGCAAGGCCTGCTCCGACCAGAAACTGCTGGCGTTTATCTATGCCAACATCAGCTATCCGGGTATCGCCCGCGAGAATGGAGTGGAAGGTACTGTTGTGGTTCGGTTTGTGGTAAATGAGCGGGGTGAGATTACCGGCACAGAAGTCATTCGCGATGTGGGCGCTGGTTGTGGTGAAGAGGCCCTGAGGGTTATCACCCTGATGAACGCTATGCCGGAGCGCTGGATACCTGGTAAACAGAGGGGGCGTCCGGTAAAAGTATACTACACGCTTCCCGTGAAGTTTGTATTGAAACCCAACAGTTAAGCATAGGGCTACTACTGGATCGGGAGGCGGAAAACCGCCTTCCGGGTAGTATGCCCCCGGTGGTTTTTCCTTGTAAAGCAGAATAGTTAATGTCCCATCGCTTTTGCGGCAATGGGACTTTTTTTTAGCGCAAAAAGGCTACTTTTGCGCAAATTTTATCTGTAGCAACAGATCACCAAAATACCAAATCATGAACATTGCGGTAGTGGGTACCGGCTACGTTGGCTTAGTTACGGGCGCCTGTTTTGCCGAAACGGGCAATCAGGTTATATGTGTAGACATTGATGCGCGTAAAGTAGAGCGTATGCAACAGGGCGAAGTGCCCATTTATGAGCCTGGTCTCGATATTATTTTTGAGCGCAACACCCGGCAGGGGCGGCTTAAATTTACGACCAACTTAGCAGATGCTATCGCAGATGCCCGGATTATTTTCCTAGCGCTTCCCACGCCTCCGGGCGAGGATGGTTCGGCCGATTTGTCTTATATCCTCGGGGTGGCGGCTCAATTGGGCGGCATGATAACCGACTATAAGGTCATTGTGGATAAAAGCACGGTACCGGTGGGCACTTCCGAGCGCGTGCATGCCGCATTGGCCGAGCGTCTTGATTCCGATCTTTTCGACGTGGTATCCAACCCGGAATTTTTGCGGGAAGGCGTAGCTGTTGAGGACTTCCTCAAGCCCGACCGCGTAGTGATCGGGACTACCTCGGCCCGTGCTCAGAAGGTGATGAAGCAGCTTTATGAACCCTTTGTGCGCCAGGGCAACCCCATCATCTTTATGGATGAGCGCTCGGCAGAGATGACCAAATACGCTGCTAATGCCTACCTGGCTACGCGGATTACGTTTATGAACGAAATTGCCAATCTCTGCGAGCGCGTGGGCGCCAACGTAGATATGGTGCGCATGGGCATGGGCAGCGACAGCCGTATCGGCAAGCGGTTTTTATTTCCGGGCGTGGGTTATGGGGGGAGCTGCTTCCCGAAGGATGTGCAGGCGTTAGCCAAAACCGCTGAGGAGTATGCCTATGATTTCCGCATTCTCAAGTCTGTGATGAACGTCAACGACCAGCAACGCCTTCGGCTGGTAGAAAAGATCAAGGCCGAGTTTGGCAACGATCTCAGCGGGCGCACCATTGCCTTGTGGGGCTTGGCATTTAAGCCTAATACCGACGACATCCGCGAGGCGCCGGCCCTCTACACCATTGATGAGCTGCTGGCTGCCGGCGCTCAGGTGCGTGCTTTCGACCCCGAGGCTATGGATAATGTGCGCGAGCGCTATGGCGACCGCATTACACTGGTGCAAGAGCAGTATGAAGCCCTCATCAGCGCCGATGCTTTGGCCATTGTTACGGAGTGGAGCGTATTTCGCACCCCCAGCTTTGCGGTGATGAAGCAACTGCTGCGGCAGCCGTTGATTTTCGATGGCCGCAACCTCTATGATCTGGAGCAAATGCATGAGTTGGGCTTCGACTACCGCAGTATTGGCCGTGTGCCGGTAAGTGGAGTAGCGGGGTAAGCAAAGTTAGCCGACCGGGTTATGGCATCGTCGCGTCGCTACGGCCAGAGCGGCAAGGGCGAGGGCAGTATCCTGGGCGGGCTGGTCAATGCGCTGTATGGGCAGTAGTTCCGGTTTAAGTTGCTTTGCCAACAGGGCCCTGCTGCCGGAATTTCCATAAAAACCAAAGGGCTACCGCTATGCCTAAGAGGGTGGGGTAGATCCAGATATAAGTCCATTGGCGGCTGCCATCCGGTAAGGTATGCCAGCTGACGGTCTCTCCGGCAAAGTAGGCGCCAATGAAGGCCCCGGCGCCCAGTGTCAGAAACGATACAAAACCTTGTGCCGTACTGCGTAGGTGGCCTGGTACCCGGCTATCCAGATAAATCTGGGCTGCGAGGGCCGACCAGCCGTAGGCCAGCCCGTGTAAGGCTATGCCCAGGTACAGCCAGTGGGGGCTTTGGTCGGGGTGGCCCATCGCCAGCAGGGCATAGCGGACGCCCCAGGCCAGCAACCCTGTGAAGATGAGGTAGCGGAACGACAACCTGCTCAGCGCCCAGGGCATAAGCAACATGACGACGGCCTCAGAGGCTTGCCCCAGGGTCATCATACCTGCGGGGTTGGCCACGTTTAGGTCGTTGAGATAGGGGTTGACAAAGCTGTAGTAGTAGGCTATGGGCAGGCAGGATAGCACCAGCGCTATAAATAATACCGAGAGGGAGGGGTCGCGAAGCAGGTCGCGCATCTCTCCGCTGAATAAGCTGCGCAGGTTGCGCGCTGCTCCGGGTTGGGGCGGTGTAGCCGGCAGGGTGAAGCAGTACGCCCCTTGCAAGAGTGTAAACAGCGCAGCTAATTTGAGTTGGAGTACGTTGGCCTCCAGCGACCAGCGACTCAGGGCCAGTCCGGCCAGTATCCAGGCAATGGTACCCCATACCCGTACTCTGGGGTAGGTGCGCCCCGAGTCGGGCAGGTGCTGAAAGCACAGCGAATTGGCCAGTCCAAAGGTGGGAAGAAAGAACAGTGCATTAAGCTGCATAAAGAAATAAAACCAGCCGAAATCTTCGGTTTGCGAGGCGCCCCACATACAGATGGCGGCAGCCAGATGCAGTATGCCCAACAGTTTTTCTACGTTCATCCAGCGATCGGCGACGAGTCCCACCCAGAACGGCGACATGCTGGCGGCTATGGCTGTGCAACCATATATGACGCCCACTTGCCTGCCGCTGAAATGGAGGGTTTCGAGCAGATAGGTGCCCAAGGTTGCCATCCAGCAGCCCCAAATACTGTATTGTAAAAACATCAATAGGGAGAGGCGCAAAAAAATTGACTTCATGGGATAAATGGATCGGGAGAAATAAAATATGGCTTACTGTTCCGGCCGGTTCAGTGTCTGGTACGCTTGATAAGCGTTGACGACCTTGTTTTTAGCGTCATTTAGGCGGCCCGTCCACAGGCCGAGGTTTTTGGTATTGTCATTGAGCATTTCCTGCAGGCCATCGAGGGTTGCCTGTACATCGCCCTCAAATTCGTTGCTGCTGAGGCTTTCCTTTAGGTCGCCTACAATGATGCTCTTGGTGGTCCATTCTGTTACAAAAGCATCTACTGCCTGGCGCAGGCCTCCCATGTCGGTTATTTGGGTACGTACGGTTTCGCGGAGTTTGGCCATTTGTTCGCTCACTTCAGGGGTATGGGCCATACTGTCGGGTTTGCTCATGCCGGCGAGGATTTCCTGGGCGGCTGTGTACTCGGACTGAAGATTGGCTGAAAAGGCTTCAACGGCCTGCGTTGCCGTAGCCCACTGGCTATTGAGGTCTTCGATGGGCTGCCGGAACTTTTCAATGCGGTTGCACGATAGCGCTACCAGACTAAAGAGAAGGAGGATTGTCCATTTTCTCATGGCAATGTTTAATTTTGTACGTGGTTAATAAAACACAATGGCAGGCGCCTGTGAAAACAGGCGCTAAAGACGCGCAAAATTAATGCTGCCAGTTCGTTTAATTGCCATTCCGTCAATTAATTTTGTACTAATAATCAATTAGATAGGCATTTTGATGCCCAACCGCCACGACGATGTTGAAAATAGATATGCACACCCACATCATGCCGGAAAAGCTGCCTCGTTGGACAGAGCGCTTTGGCTATGAAGGCTTCATTCACCTCGAACCCCATGCGCCCGGGCAAGCCTGGATGATGAAGGGCGAGGAGAAATTCAGGCTTATCAAATCCAATTGCTGGGATGCGCAGGAGCGCGTACAGGAATATGCTGATTTGGGGGTGCAGGTGCAGGTTGTATGCACCATTCCTGTATTGTTTTCTTACTGGGCCAAGCCTGCCGACGGTCTTGAGATTGCCCGCTACCTCAACGACCACATCGCTGAGGTAGCGGCGGCTCATCCCCGGCACTATATTGCTTTGGGCACTTTGCCTATGCAAGATACCGACCTGGCCATTCGGGAGTTGGAGCGCTGTCGGGATTTGGGTATGCCGGGTATACAAATTGGCTCCAACATCAACGATCTCAATCTCAGCGAGCCTGCATTCTTTCCCATTTTTGAGGCTTGTGAGGCTTTGGGTATGGCTGTTTTTGTGCATCCGTGGAACATGATGGGTTTCGAGTCGATGCGTCGCTACTGGCTGCCGTGGTTGGTGGGTATGCCTGCCGAAACGGCCCGGGCTGTATGCAGCTTCATCTTTGGGGGCATATTGGAGCGGCTGCCTGCGCTTCGCGTGTGTTTTGCCCATGCGGGCGGCTCTTTCCTGCCTACCATTGGGCGGATACAGCATGGTTTCGACTGCCGCCCCGACCTTGTGGCGGTTGATAATCCTGTGCCTCCCCGAAATTATCTGGGGCGCTTTTGGGTTGACGGCATTACTCATGATCCGGCGTTGTTGCGCTATATTCTCGATCTGGTGGGCGACCAACGCGTATGCCTGGGTTCCGACTATCCTTTTCCTTTGGGAGATCTTACCATTGGGGCTTTTATTGAAGAAATGGGCTTGCCCGAGGCTACCCTCCAGCGCATTTATGCCGATAATACCCTTGAGTGGCTGGGCCTGAGCCGGGATTCGTTTGTATAGCGCTGTTGCTCGTACATGACCCGCAGAACAAGTCTGTTGTTTATAGTTCTCCAAGCCAAGATTTGTGAATCTTGACTTGCTCTTTTTCCGTCTGGCGGCGTTAAAAAGCCTCGCCATAGCTTAGGCTATGTCTACGTTTTTTGCCTTGCCAGCCGAAAAAATAGCAGCGTCCATTTTTCACTCACCCTGACTTGGAGAACTATATTGTCAGCGCGTTAGCCTTTCATTTGGAGTCTCTATGCGCCGCGTCGCTGCGGCAGCCCCTCTGTTCACTGCTCACTCGTTCACGCCGCTGCGGAGCCGCGTGAGGGGGTGAAGCGGTATGCCCCCCCTTTGCCTGTGGAATAGCGCAGCGTATATTTCACGGGCAAAGGGGGGGCATAATAGCGGAACACCCGACCCTGCGCGCTCGTTGCTTCCCACCTTCATCAGGGCGGAGAGTATTCGCCGGAACTACCCCGGATACGGAGGGGAGCGCGCGCGGGGGCACGCCCAAAAAAAATAACTGTCGTTAAAATTCTCTTAAAGCCGCTGCTGAAGATGAGGGTGGCCGCCTTTAGTGGTTATCTTATTAACAACCAACCAAGATTTGTTTATGAAACGCATAACTTTATTGCTGTTGAGCATGCTGGCACTGGCGAGCTGCTCGGATGATTACCGACTGGAACGCCGGGAGGACAAGTTGATTGGCGCCTGGGCTTTTGACCGTGCCTGGTTTCGGGAAAACAGCGAGCTTTTCCGCGACGATGTCACGAATGAATTTCTGGGCGATGTCATTGAGTTCTATGGCGATTATGACGCTGTTTATGACGACCAGTCGCTGCGTGAAGCTTTCGGCGGCGAGTGGGAGCTCATTTTGGACCGGAGCGCTTATGATGGCGAAAACGATGTAGAGTTCTTTTTGGACATGAATTTTTACGATCCCCGGGCTAATGATTTTTTTGGTTATTATGCGGCGGTAACTCAGCTTACGGAAAACAAGCTTCATTTGAGGGCTTCTACTGCTACGGGGGTGTATACTTTTAAACTGAGGCGGATTGACTAATTTTATGCGGGTGATAAAAATCACCTGATGGATTTTTTTTATGTTGTTTTTTTGCCATACATTTGATGTTTAATAGCATTTGCCTGAAGTGCAAAATACATTTTGCCCGGGCGCTATCAGAGAGAGAGGCCAAATCCATTTACCTTATCGTTATAAGTTTTAGTTTTTTCCGGCATACCTTGAGGTTTGAGGTATGCCGGTTATTGTTTTATCCTGTATAAGTTGAAAAAATGAAAAAATTGTTTTTCTTCAGTGCTATTGTACTGGCGGTGTACGCCTGTACGCATGATCCTGCCATTAACCTGCTCGATGTAGAGTTGGAGCGCCGCCTCACGGAGCTTGGGCCAACTCAGTCGCTGCGCGATTTCCAGTTGCCCGAGAGTATTGACCTCGACGCCATTCCGCAGATACCTCAAAATCCGCTGACTTTGGATAAGGTATTACTTGGGCAGATGTTGTTTTATGAGACAGCGATAGGTGTTGATGCGCGTTATGCCAACGGTATGGGGACGTTTTCTTGTGCCAGTTGCCATATTCCGAATGCGGGTTTTATGGCGGGTCGGGTGCAGGGCATTGCCGACGGGGGCGTGGGTTTCGGGTTTAATGGGGAAGGGCGCGAGAAGCTATCTAATTATGCGCCCAATGAGATTGACGCCTAGGAGATACGTCCGTTATCGCTGTTGAATGTTGCTTTTGTGACGAATACTTTCTGGAGTGGAAAATTTGGTGTTGGTTTCAACAACGAAGGTACGGAGGAGTTGTGGCGGCAGGACCCCGATCTTGTGCCGGGGAATACGTTGGGGCTCAATGGGCCTGAGGCTCAGAATATGGTAGGGACGATTGTGCACCGGATGAATACCAACAATACATTTGTGTTGGATACGCTGGGTTATAGGGCTTATTTTGATGCCGCTTTTCCTGAGTTGCCGCCTGCCGACCGTTATGGCCGGCTTGGGCACAGCTTTGCTTTATCGGCGTATATCCGAACTTTATTGCCCACCCGCGCGCCTTTTCAGCGGTGGGTAAAAGGCGAGACGGATGCGCTTACGGATGAACAGAAGCGCGGCGCGCTGGTGTTTTTTGGCAAAGCCGGCTGCTACCGTTGCCACCAGGGCGGCTCGCTGAATAGCAATGAATTTCATGCGCTGGTTGTCAGCGACTTGTATGAGGCGCCGGGGGTTCAAAATCCTTCTCCCAGCCACAAGCGCAACTTTGGTCGCGGGGGGCATACCGGTAAGGCTGAAGATATGTTCAGGTTTAAGGTGCCCTCCATCTACAATATGAAGAACTCTCCGTTCTACTTCCACGGCAGCAGCAAGCATTCGCTCACGGAGGTTATTGAGTACTTCAATTTGGGCATAGCTGAAAACCCTCGGGTACCGGCCGCTAACCTTTCGCCTTTCTTCACTCCGCTTTACCTTACAGAAGCTGAAAAAGCCGATTTGCTGGCCTTTTTGCGGGATGGTCTTTACGACCCTGATCTCGATCGCTATATGCCGGTTAATGTGTTGTCGGGTAGTTGCTTCCCGAACAACGACGCCGTATCGAGGCATGAGCTGGGCTGTGATTGAGGTATGGGGCGGGCGGATGTGTAGTTTTCAAGCCAAATCTTTTTATTTATAAAAAAGGGAATCAGCCGAAGCTGATTCCCTGTGGATATGTTACGGATGGTAAAATGATTATTGCTGCATGAGCACAATACGTTGGGTAGTAGTTGGTTGCCCGGCGGCTTCTATGCGGAGCAGGTATATGCCGGCCGGCAGGCCGTTCAGATCAAAGGAGCGAGTAGGCATTTCCTCAATGGCGATATCTTTCCATTGCTTACACACGGCGCCTGTGATGTCTACTAAGCTGATTTGTGCGATACCTTCCAGCGTTGCGGGCGCCTGTAAGTATATGGGGCCGCTGCTGGGAGAGGGAAATGCGTTCCATTGGCTATTGGGGGTGGCTATGTCTGCCTGTGTCTGCCCTGGCCTGCTGGGGGTGGGCGTGTCGTCTACGGCTACGTTGGCAAAAGTAGCTACAACTGTGCTGTTGGCGGAGTAGTTGGTGAGTATCAGGCCTGCCTCAATGCAGGTATTCATGGCAACCGTTACGGCCAGCACTTGTTGCCACTGTACTCCATTCAAGGAAACATAACCGATAAACTGATTGCCTTGTCGCTCAAGGCGCAACCAGTAGCGGTTTTGGCTGGGGAACTGTTGGGGGTAGGCCTGACCGCCAGTTGTGTAGCGTACTTCGCGGCGGCTCAGTGTGCTGAGGTTGGTGCTGAGATGCACCTTCTTGGCGCCTGGGGCGTCGCTCTCGCGCATGACGATACCAGCCCAGCCATTGCCGGTTATACTGACGACCTGCGCCGTGATGCTACTATTGCCGCACAGTTCAGTACTGGCAAAGGCTGCTCCATCGGTTGTAAAAGGCGGGCCATAAAAGCAGTTTGTGCTGGATGCGGTAAAAATACCTGTGCTTGCATTGTAGCTAAAGTTGCTGCCGTTGTTGCAATTGATGCCATCTTCATCCTGCTCAAAACCGCAGGGGAGGCCGTTTACGGTCACTTGGCTGGTGCATGAAGCTGTATTACCTGCTTCATCCGTGGCTGTTACCTGTACGGGCACGGTGGAGCCGACTTGCCCACAGGAAATTGTAGTAGGAAGATAGGTGATGTCATCGAGCCCGCAGTTGTCGTTGGCTGTGGCTAAGTTTAGCGAGCTGGTGTTCACAGAGGGCACTCCATCAAGACTTATGGTTATGTTATTGCAGTTTATTACGGGCGGTATACCATCTGTACCTGCTGCGATATTGGCCGTGGTGGCTGCCTGGCAGGAGGGAACACCATCGTCGGATACCGTTATCGTATAAACGCCATCGGGCAGGTTGATAAAAACCCCTGTGCTATTGGTTGCATTCACAGGCCCTGAGATGCTGTACGTTATCGGCCCGGCGCTGGTAGATGCGCTAATCGTAATGGCGCCGTCATTGGCGCCAGGGCAGCCTTCAGGCGTAACATCTACATCATCGATGGCTACATCGCAGGGGTCTGCCACCGGAGAAGAAACCAATACTCGGTCGAAATAAATCCGGCCTGTAATAGCGCCGGGCATAGTGTTAAAGGTAGTAACAGGAGGCGTGTACGAAGGCAGGCCATTACTGCCGCCGGTATAATTTTCCTCTGATACCCATAGCCGGCCGTCGGCCGTAACATCGATGGCTGTAAACTGCGAAAGGGAGCCTCTCGTAAAGGCGCCTAATTCGGGTACGACCAGGTCGGAGCCTGCGCTGCTCAGGTCAGCCTTGTTATACACAACAATTGATTGAGCCGGCGAGCCCTGGCGGATCACGTAAATTTTGTCGCGGAAAACGGCAATATCTGCGGCATTAGCCAAGGTAACGGTATGCGTTATTGCACCGGCAGCGTTGAGCCGGCGTACCTGACCGCCGCCTGCCAGGAAAACAACTCCATCTGTATCGACCGTAAGCCCGTCAGCGCCGGAGCTTATTCCTGCCGTCCAGCTCATATCCAGAGCAGGTGAAGCAGCGTTCGTTACATTGTATCGACGCAACTGCGTGCCGGCAGCCACATACAGGTAGTAGGTGCTGCCGCTCTTATATACGGCTACGCCTGTTGGGCCTGTTATGGAAATGGAGCCTAAGGTAGAGGTAAGGTCACTGCTAAGGATAACGACCTGATTGGCGGGGCTAATGCCCGAACTCAAGGCAGCATACACATAACCCCGATCATCGGTAGCGAGGCCCCGCGGACTGTTGCCGGTGGCTGTCCAGCCCAAAAAAGTGCCGGTAGATCCGCCTGCGTATACAGGCTGACCGCCTACCGGGCCAAAAGCGCCTGATCCGCCAGGCATACCATTGCCGAAAATGACGTGATCCGTACCTGGCGTCGCCAGTATAGCGCTGCTTACTTTGCGGATGGCGTTTGAGCCCACATTGGGGCTTTGAATATTGCCGGTATACACCGCGCTGCCGTCTTTACTAACGGCCATACTGCGTATGGTGCGCGTTTGTGCAACGGCATTGCGTTCGGCAAAATAATCTGACTGGACCTGCCAAGTCACGGTCATCTGGGCCCCGACTGTAGTACTGAAAAGCAGTAGCGAACTAAAGAGTGCAAATAAAATCTTTATACGATGATAAAGGAGGAAATGTGCCGCTCCCGATGTGCTCAGAGCGGTGTTGGTTTGGTTGGTGATACTGTGCATAAATGAAAGATATTAATAAGTTTTAAAAAATGCAGTGCTATTCCATGTGATATTTGATCTATTAAAGGAGCGCTTTTTATGGGGCTTGATTTTGTCGCACGTGTAAAAGTATTGCATTGATTTGTTTACGGGGGAAGTGGATAATAGTTGCCGTGTGAAGTTTTTAATTTGTCGGATAAACGACATTGGTATTTGTGTTCTGTATGGCAGGTGTGCTAAGGGCGTGTTGGGAAATCTATTAATGAGCTGCAAGCGGCAAATGTGATGCTGTGTTGCATTATGGTTCTCCAAGGCAAGGTTTATAACTCTTAACTTGGAGAACTATAACAAGCGCCCGGGATACACAAAAAAAATAAAATTCAGTACAATTTGTTTATTATTGCGCTCAAATTGCCTTGCAACATGAACCTTGAGCAGGCGGCACAAGCGCTTCGTCAGTATTTTGGCTACGACCGTTTTCGTCCCATGCAGGCCGATATCATACAGGCCGTGTATGCAGGGCGCGACGCCTTAGTGCTGATGCCTACAGGAGGCGGTAAGTCCATCTGTTTTCAGGTACCCGCCCTCACGATGCCGGGTACGGCTGTGGTGGTCTCTCCGCTGATTTCGCTTATGAAAGATCAGGTAGAAGGGCTACGGGCCAATGGTATCCGGGCGGCTTACCTCAATAGTTCAC
>CAYOTJ010000078.1:0-10961 GCA_964406855.1 uncultured Saprospiraceae bacterium | reverse complement strand
CGCCCGCAGGGCGTTCGCACTCAAAAGCTGGTATACACAACAGTGGGTACCGATACCCTGGCGCTGGACCTATACCAGCCCATAGCCGACGAGGTGCGCAACAACTACCTCGTCATCTACGTACACGGAGGCGGCTTCAGCGGCGGCCGTCGCGATGATCAACTCAATACTTCTTTTGGTCGGCAGCTATCTTACTTAGGCTATAACGTAGCCAGCATCAGCTATCGGCTTACAGCCAAAGGCAAAGGATTTGGGTGCGAGCGGCCTGCTGCTGAAAAGTTGCAAACCTTTCGCTGGGCTGTAGAGGATATTTATGCCGCCACGCGCTTCCTGCGCGATCACTTCAAGGCGAAAGGCATAGACTCACTGCGCATTGTGCTGGCAGGCAGCAGCGCCGGCGCGGAGGCAGTACTACATGCTGTATACTGGCCCAGCCGCCTGTTGGCGCCGCCCGCCAACGGCCTGCCCGGCTATCGCTATGCGGGGCTCATCAGCATGGCCGGCGCCTTGGCGGATACCAGCCAGATCAATCGGAACAACATCATTCCGACGCTGTTTTTTCATGGCACCGACGATAATCTTGTGCCTTTTGGGGTAGCTTCACATCACTCGTGCCCAACCGCCAAGCCGGGGCATTTGTTACTATATGGGCCAGAGCCGATAGTGGCTCATCTCAATAAGCTTGACGCCCCTTACTTTACCCTGGAGTTTCGCAGCGGAAGGCATGAGTGGAACTACCTTCCGATGCGCGATTACTTGGATGTAGTATATGACTTTTTGGAAAACGACGTTTTACAACAGACCTGGCGTCAGGCCAGAATTGTTCAGAAAAGTAACTAATTATGTTTCGCACCTGGCTTCTTGGTATTATTTCCATTGGATTATTTGCCATCAGCTTTAATCGGGAATGGATAGCCGCCTGGCTATCCATTCCCGACCAGCTCGGCCGGCCGCTGGAGCTGATCATCAATTTTTTGATCTTTGCCTTCACCGGGCAGTTCGTCGTACGCATACTCAGTTGGATCTGGCGGCGGCGCAAAAACTTAGCCCGCAACAGTCAGGATACCGTCATTCTTGGGTTACAAAATATCTACTACCTCACATTGGCCGGCGCCTTACTGATGACGGTGTTGGGTTTTTGGGGCATCGACTACCAGACGCTTTTTACCACCCTTAGTATTGTGGCTGCGGCCATTGCCATCATCTCCAAAGATTTTGTATCCGAAATCATCAGCGGCATCATCATCAGCTTTTCCAGCGAGATTTCCATCGACGATTATGTGAAAATTGCAGGCCATAAGGGTAAAATTATAGACCTTACCCTTACCAAGATAGCCCTGCTTAATGAAGACGACGAGGTTATTTACATTCCCAATAACAAGGTGTACTCGGGTGAAGTGATCAACTACACCAAACGAGCCATCCGCCGGGTGAGTATTGAGTTTGAAGTAAATGTAAAATCCCTCAAAACCATCGAAGAGCTGGAAAAAGACCTCATTGAGGCGGTGGCTACCTACTCGGAGTACATTGATCCCGACAGCTATAACCTCAAAACCGTGGAGTTGCACAAAGACGCCATCTCCTTCAAATTTCAGTATACCCTGCGCCGGCGCGAGCGAGAACTGGAGCGCGATATTCGCAAGAAGACCATCCGGCGGGTAGTAGACTACGTCAACAACAACCTGAATCAGGAGGAGGCAACTGAAGAGACTGTTCACCCCATTATTTAGTACCCGCAGAACACGAAGGAGCCGAACGCACCTGGTGGTGAACGAAGGCTGCCGCATCGACGGGGTATTGGCAGCGCTTCCTTTATTCTATACTCAATAAGCATTGTAACCAGCACTCCCCCCCTCAGTGGACTCGAAGCTAAGGAGCAGGCCGATTGAAATACACGAACTAAACCAACTCCCCAAAAAGATCATAGTCGGCCGCCTCCGTAATGCGCACCTGTGCAAAGTCGCCAATGCGCACATAAGCATTCTGGGCAGCTACCAGTACTTCATTGTCCACTTCGGGGCTATCGGCTTCGGTACGGCCTACGAAGTACTCCCCCTCTTTGCGGTCGAAGAGTACGCGGAACTCGCGGCCTACCTTGGCGGCATTGAGTTCTTCACTGATTGATTGCTGAATGGCCATCAGCCGCTGGGCTCGGTCGGCTTTTACCTCTTCGGGCACATCGTCTTCGAGTTCATAAGCGCGGGTATCCTCTTCATGACTGTACTGGAACACGCCCAACCGCTCGAAGCGCACCTCGCGCACAAAGTCGCAGAGCGATTCAAAGTCCTCTTCCGTTTCGCCGGGGAAACCCACCAGCATGGTGGTGCGCAGGGCTAATCCGGGTACTTTTTTGCGGGCATAAGCAATGAGTTCCAGGGTTTCCTCCCGGGTAATCTGCCGCCGCATACGCTCCAGTACTGCGTTGCTGGCGTGTTGGAGCGGCATGTCGAGGTAGTTGCATATCTCGGGGCGTTCGGCCATCACGTCAAAAACCTCTAAGGGGAATTTACTGGGGTAGGCGTAGTGCAGGCGTATCCATTCAATGCCTTCCACGTCGGCTAAGGCGTGGAGCAGCTCGGCCAACCTGCGCTCTTTATACAAATCAAGGCCGTAATACGTGAGCTCCTGTGCAATGAGCATGAGCTCTTTAACCCCCATGCGGGCTAAGTTGCGGGCTTCGGCTACAAGCTCCTCTATCGACTTGCTCACGTGCTTGCCCCGCATCAGGGGTATGGCGCAGAAAGAGCAGGTGCGGTTGCAGCCTTCGGATATTTTCAGATAGGCGTAGTGCTGGGGCGTAGTGAGGATGCGCTCGCCAATGAGCTCGTGTTTGTAGTCGGCATTGAGCTTAGCCAGCAGCCCCGGCAGCTCTAAGGTGCCAAAGTAGGCGTCTACCTCGGGTATTTCAGCCTCCAGATCATCTTTATAGCGCTGGCTGAGGCAGCCGGTGACATAGAGCTTGTCTATGCCGCCCTGTTTTTTTACCTCGGCATATTCCAATATGGTGTCTATCGACTCCTGCTTGGCCAAATCGATAAAGCCGCAGGTGTTGATGATGACAACGTTGGCATCGTCTTCATTGCTGTCGTGCACCACCTCATAGTCGTTCCCTTTGAGCTGGGTGATGAGGTTCTCCGAGTCTACCAGGTTCTTGGAGCACCCCAGGGTGATGACGTTGACTTTATCGCGTTTCAGCGTTTTTGCTTTCATGTACAGTTGTCGTTAGCGCCGCAAAGATCGGGTAAAATTTCATTTTTTATGCGCCGCCACAGAAATTGCCTACCGGATGAGCGTCACCGCGCCGGTTTGTTGGTTTTTATGCGGCAGGGCAGGCTGTATGCTGTAAGTGTATTGCAGGCGGTAGAGGTAGGTTCCCTCGGGCGCCGGCCGGCCGGCTATGGCGCCATCCCAGCCGGGCTCGGGCTGATCGGTGCGAAAAACCAAAGCGCCCCAACGGTCGTACACTTCCAAAGAAAAATCCGTCCAGGGGCAATCGACAAACACATCCCAGTTATCGTTACTGCCGTCGCCGTTCGGGGAAAAAGCATTGGGCACATACCAGGCACAGGGGCAGAAACCCAGCCGGAGATCGATGTCTATGTCATAATCGGTGCGGCAGGTGGCCGCCGTTACGGCATAACGCCCCGGCGCTACGAGGGTACGGTTGGGGTCCGTAGCGCCGTCAAACCAGCGATAGGCAGCCTCTTCCAGCGGCGACTGCCACTCCAGCAGGTCGGTACACAAGATGGTGGTATCCATAGGCCAGTCTTTGCTATCGTGCGACCATTCGCAGCGGCGGTCGGCATCGGCATTTAGCGGATTAACGGTTATGGCAGTAGAGTCGTATCGCACGGCCGTCACCGCTCGCCGTGCCAGAGAGGCGGCACTTAGCGCTACGGGGTCGGCGCTGCCTGCTGTCGATGTTTCAACGGGTTGTAATACGCAGCTATAGTCGCCGTCGAGCCGAATGGCGGCCGCAAAGTCGGCATTATAGTTCGTTCGGGTCACGCCGGCTATAACCATGCCGTAGGGCGGTAGCGCCGCCGCTACTACCCGGCGGTTGGGGCCGTCATCGTCGGGGGAGATAGCCAGGGCTAAGGCATCTTCTACAGCGGCATTCAAACTCAGCCGCGTCAGCATTGGCCGCCCGTCGGGGCCCGGCGCGCCAAACCACAGCCGCCCATCGGCGCCCAGCGCCAGGGAGGGCGGCTCGTCTATGCCGGGCAATGGGGCCGACTGGCCACGCAGGCTTCCATCGGCCGCTAAGCGCAGCACGATGAACGCCCGCAACTCCGCATCCCTGAAAGCCGTAGCATAGCCGCCGTCGGGCAAGGCTACGCCATTGGCCCAGCGCCCGCCTACGGGGTCTGCGCCAGGGATGGCGCCCGCCCAGCGCAACTCGCCCAATTCGCTCAGGCGAAAGACGACGTTGCCGCTGCGTGCCCACCAGCCGTCGGCAGCGCGCGCCAAGCTGCCGCCGCCGGGGTTAGCGCTCGCCACCCCATTGGCCGGGTAGGTATACGACCACTGTATGCTGCCTGCCGTGTCCAATCGCATGACCCAGTTGAGCGAACGCCCGCCCGACTGGTGGGTTCCCAGCAGGGCATAGCCGACCTCGTCGGTAGCTATGGCATGGCATTGGTCAAAGACGGAAGCCTCGTAGGTATGCAGGTATACGGGCTGGCCTGTAGCATCTAATCGAAGCGCAAACCAGTCGCCTCCTCCCGTCTGGCCGGCCGCTAAAGCATCGCCGGAAGGTAGAAACGCCACATCGGCCAAGAACAGCGCCACGCTGTCGGAGCTCACCTCCTGGGCCCAGGCCACGCGCCCGCAACTGTCGTAGCGCATGAGGTAGAAGCCGTGTTTGCCCGTTGCCAGAATGGGGTCGGAAAGATCGTTGGCCAGCAGCCAGTCGCCATTCGGCGCTGCGGCTACCCGCACATTAGGCCAGGTAGGTCGGTTGGGGAAAATATCGAGAAAACTATGCTGGCCCGATAGCGCCAAAGCGCCGGAAACCAGCAGCAGCACGGTAAAAAACTGCTTCATGGGTGTGTCGTTTTTGGGAAAAATACGCTGCAAAAACAACGCCGCCCCGCCGGGGAAAGTATCTGGCGGGGCGAGCGTATCGGAAACGGTAGCGACACACACGCCATCGCTTCATAAAATTGAGCAAGCGGCTACTCTTTGGCTTCAACTTCCGCTTCGCCGCCCATACGCACAATCTTGCCCCCTTCCGTGATGAAGAGGGGCGACTCCGGGAAATCATCCCGCGAGAGCTGCCGCATCAGGCTAATAACCCGCTTTTCGGGGTCAATGCGCGGCCCATGGGTTTTCTGCTGGTAAGTAGCCGTAATATGGCCTTCCAGAAACCGCCCGGAGGTGTCCACGGTCACATCTACAATGGGCGCCAAGCCGGCCGGCCCCGTCAGGCTGAAGCGGCCATAGGTGCAGAAGTTGCCCAAACTGTAGCAAATCAATCGGTCGTTGTACAGCTCAATGGCTCGCGTCACATGCGGCCCATGCCCGAAGACCACATCGGCCCCCGCATCGATAACGGCATGGGCAAAAGCATACACATTGCCCCGGTTTTCGCCTAAGTAGGTCTCCGTACCCCGGGGTACATGTTGGTGGGCTGAACCCTCGGCGCCTCCGTGAAACGATACGATTACAATATCACATTCCGCTGCCAGCTCGCTCACCAACGCCGCCGCCTTTTCTACCTGGCGTATGTCGCAGGTACCCGAATTGGGGGCAAAAGCCGCCAGGCCGTAGCGGATGCTGTCGCGGATGATAACGGCCTTCTCATAGCCCCCCGTCAGGCCCGCATAGGCAATGCCCGTCGAGTCGAGGGCGGCCCGCGTCTGGCGGCGGCCCTCCGGCCCAAAGTCGCCCGAGTGGTTGTTGGCTAAGCTCAACAGATCGAAGCCCGCATCCTCAAAATAACGCGCATAGGCCGTCGGCGACCGAAACACATAGCAGCGGCTCATATCCTGGCAGGTTTTGGGCGTGCCGCCGCTGTCTACCAGCGATCCCTCTAAGTTGCCAAAGGTCACATCGGCCGCTACCAGCAGCTCGCGCACTTCATCCAGCAGTGCGCCGCCGCCGCCCGGCGGCAGGTAAGACGCCGAAGGATAGTTGGTGCCCAGCATCATATCGCCTACGCCAATGATGTGCAGGCCGCGCAGCTCGGGCATGGAGTCGAGCCGGACAGACAGCCGGATGTCCTGGGCGCTCAGCGGCGGCAGGCTGGCGGCGCCGGCTTCTTCACAACCGACAAAATCCACCAGCACAGGGAGCAACAAGCAAAAAAGACCTCCCAACGGGAAGTCTTTTCCGGACCGAAAAAAGGTCATTTTTAACGCATTTAGATCGTTAGTCGAACGACTGGTTCGAGGCCTCGGAGGCCTTCACTAATTCCTGATATTCGCGGGGCGTAAGCCCATCGGCCACAAACTGTACCGGGTTGATGGGCACGCCTCTGTAGTGTACTTCGTAGTGGCAGTGAGGGGCCGTAGAAGTGCCCGTGCTGCCCACGCCGCCGATAGACTGACCGCGCTTCACCGTCTGGCCTTCGCGCACATCTATGCGGCTCATGTGGCCATACAGCGTTTTGTAGCCATAACCGTGGTCAATGATGACGTGGTTGCCGTAGCCGCTGCCATAGCCCGCTTTTACCACCCGGCCCGCGCCGGTAGCCTGTATGGGCGTGCCTGTAGCTGCGGTAAAGTCAATGCCGTTGTGCAACTTCCTGATCTTGTGGATGGGGTGGATGCGATAGCCAAAACCCGATAACAGGTTCATCGAGCGCGTTTTGTCGCCGCGCACCGGCTTGATGCTGGGTATGGCGGCCAGCATGGCTTCTTTGGCCTGGGCTAAGTTGATGATGGTGTCCAATGAACGCGACTGCATGTCCATCTGCCGCTTCAACAGGTCGATCTTCTCCCGGAAGTTGACCATAGCATCGCCCGAAAAGCGAAACTGGCGGTAATTTTCATAAGCGTCGTGGCCGCCCACACCGCCTTCCCAGACCGATTCGTCTATCGGATCCATGCCAAAAATCATCCGGTGTGCGTAAGCGTCGCGCTTCTTGATGTTGTCCAGCGCCTGGCTGAGGAGCTGAACCTCTTCTCCGGCGCCCTCCAACTCGGCTTTGAGCTGGCTGATTTCAGTCCGGAGTATGTTTTCGTTAGGGGAGGGAAAGTAGCGGTGAGTGAGCAGCGTAAGAACAAAGGCAGTGAATACAGCGGCGCAAATGAATCCAAAGATTCGCAGTAAGGTGGCACTTAATGGTTCGACTACCTTCTCATAACGCAGCGTCTGCGTGTTGTAGATAAATTTTTCTCGTCTCATAAAGGTTCAATTAGTCAACAATGCCCAACCCATTTTGTTGATTGCCAGGTTGTTGAATCGGTTTTCTCAAAGCTCTTATGTTTGTTGGGGCAGGGACAAATCCCGTTAGCAGGGAGGATAGGCGACCCAAAATTACACTAAGTCTGGGGATTTCCAAAATTTTTAACGAAAAAGGGTGCGCGGGGCGCGTTTAGGGGCTCGCTTCGCTCGTGTTTAGGTGCTCGCTTCGCGAGCGTTTAGGTGCGCTGCGCGCGTTTAGGGCTCCGCTTAGGCTTAGGGCTCCGCTTAGGCTTGGGTGCTGCTCACCGCTTACTGTCTCACTGCTCACTCATGCGGGGCCCGCCGCGTATCATTTACGCTTTTTATCACCACGGGCGGCGCCGGGTGTTCCGCTCTTATGGCTACGCTTACAGCCTCCCTTGGGGTCGGCTGCGCGCATAGCCATACCGCTGCACCCCCTGGCCCGGACACAGTGGGCCATAAACCCGAGCGTAGAGCGGTATTGAGCCAGGGTGGCGAATCGCGAGCGCTTGATTGGGATGGATTAACCGATTAAGTTATTCATAGCATTTAGCAGCCATTTTAAGTCTTGCGGGTTGACTATTTTTACAGCCTTCTCTGAGGCGGCCAGCTTTTCCATCCATTGGACTGACGACAGCGCGTAGGCAGGTTTTGTACACGGGAGGATCGCATAAACCAGCGGTCTATGCGCAAAATCTGCCAGCGCATTAAGTCAAAACTATAAATAGCTTGTCTGCCAACCAAGTGTCGTCGTTGAGGTTGACCACATGAGGGTTAATTGGCGACAGGGATTATTTTAGCTTAGCCGGAATGGGTACTTTGCCGTTCCACAGTACGGTTGCAATGGAGGGGAAGTCCTCGCCTTCGGGGTTTAGTAAATCGTAGTACGTCTGGGTTCCGATGTCGTAGTCTTGGTTTTGGAATCGAATAATCGGAACCCACGATTGTATGAGCGGCATCTCGATCAGTTTCCATTCTCCTCCATACCAACTGATCTGCTGTTCGCCTAAGTAGATGGTCAGGGGAAGGAATAGCCTTTTGGCGAGGCGGTCGTCGAAGGTCAGTTTTTCCAATTGGCGGTGTAAAGGCTCATGGGTTCCTTTGCCTATTTGTATTTCTTCCCGTTTCATGCCTGCTATATCGGCCAGTTGTTGCAGCAATTCCTCCTTATGATTGAGAATATCGGCATGATAGGGATTCCTGCCCTGCCATACGCGGTCGGTTGCGATGGCGGCCATATTTGATAAATAAGGCTGAGCAGACCAAAGGTCAAACTCCTCCTCGGAAGGGAACAGCCATAGCGGAAGGTGGTCCATGGTAAAATGGTATACTACTCTACCCGCTTCATCGGCCAGCTTTAAGACGTTTTTTTCCAGTTGAACCTGATATTTGGGGGTAAAGGCCTCTAAAAAAGGCTTTATTGCCTCCGCTCGATATTCCCAATAAGCGTGTTCCTGCCCGCTTAAGTCTAACCAAAAGCGCGCCCGTGGGTTGGCCTTGTCGATTTTTTTCTTGTAGCGGATCACATTCTTTGGCTTGTAAGCCCGATGAACCGCCGCCCAATGTGCCTTTGCATTCAGGGCATTTTCGAAGTCTTGCATCGAGGGAAGAAATGTATATGTATATAAGCTGGTTACTAAAATATAACCATTTTGTAACTCAAATGCTCGTACTTCATGCCCTTTTTCCTCATTGGTTGTAAATAGATCAAGCGGCTGAGGAAAGTCAAACAACTCTTTTTTAATAGGAATAGATTCAATGATTTTCTTTCCATCCTTAGTAGTTAAAAAAGCAATAGCAAAAGTAAGATCAGGCAAATGTGCCATGACTTCAAATTGAATCTCATTCATGAATTTGTATATTTAAAAACTAAATAATTATAAAATTGAGTGTACTTGATATAGCTAAGCGCGCCATATCAAGTACAAGATACAACTTATTTACCAATTATTCATCGGGGCAGGAGATGGAAGCATTTCCCTGTAGATATGTTTGCTCAAATAGGGCCGCCCGAGCTTCCAAAGCAGCTTTAAAATCTACATATCGGTAGCTAAATTGACCGCTAATAGGGCTTTTGAGGTCGTTTGTGGGGAATTTCCGGGCAAGCCAGGGGAACATTAAATTGGGGTGGTAGTTAAGCTCATCCTCATTTTTAGATACAGGATTCGAGACCCTTACTATGTCGGGGTTAAGATAGCTTATTTGTACTTCAGATACGACCAATCGGACATTTCGGTTAGTACATGCCTCGACCACTGATTGATCGACTTCAATTCCTGCCGGAAGGACTAAATATAGCGTGTTGGGGAATTGCCCTTCATACTGACGGGTATTCAAAAAATTTAGGTACTCGGTCAATTGAGATGGATTGCTAGACCAACTAAATATAGGAGGCGTTGTGAATTTAGTTTTCACTTCAGTAATGACATGATATCCATTTGTTACCCACTCACTATGGGCGCCTCTAAACGATTGGGCGTGATAGCCATCCGGTCGGGGGCCCGATCCTGAATTGCCGGGCAATGGGGAGTTTCTCGTGTCAAAATTTTCTAAAGATGATAAAACAACATCTTCAAATGCCATTGCCAGGACCCTGCAAATAAAAAAGTTGTTAATTTTATTAATTTTTTCTTGGTCGGAAGCATAACGATTTTTCAAAGATTGTTTTATTGTGTTTGCTATAACCCAAATTTCTCCTGTAGTTAAAGGGCCTCCTGATATATCTTCGTCTTGAGGAGAATACTCTTCTATGAAATCAGAAATATCGCCAAATTCATATATGGCATTGGCCAATAAAAAGTACACAAGATCATTTAATAAATCAGGATTTGCCCCACTGTGTTGGTCCAAGAAATCAGTTATTTGCATTAGCCCCTCGGGGTCAGTCAATACTATCGAAATAATATCATCCATTTCTCCAAGAGAATACCCGGCATTGGCCAAGTCAAGGAAAAAAGATAGCCCTTCACAGACCAAATCTTCATCAGCTTCCAGTAGTGCTATTTGTTGAGGAGAGAGTACAACCTGGCTCTGGAGCCAGTTGAACATACTCCAAGAGGCGCATTCATTGAAGCTTTCCGGCTCCTCAAAACAGGCAGGATTAATTATCCCAAACAGCTGCGTGGTAGATAATGACCCACAGTATGTTGAGCGGAAATCTTCTACCATGCCTACCAAATGGGGATTTGGTGCCTGTAGGTTAAAAATATTAGTATTGAAATAATCACTTAGCCTTCCTCCTGTGTTGCTGGCTCCTGCCCCGCCAATACCTCCCATGTCACCAACGGGAGGAGCCCCAAAGGAAGGCCAATCAATAATAATAGGAGGAGGGTTCCCTTCAGGTATATCGCCTCCAAAAAATGTTCTAATGATATCGCCTATTCCATTAAAGAGGTTGCTAACGAAACCCCCTCCACCATTATTTCCTCCTGCTGCGCTTGGGCAACAACATCTTTTGATGAGAAAATTACAACAGAAAATGCTATTAATAGCAGAAGAACCATCGACGGTTTCTGTCCATTCATCCAAATCATCATCACAGCGAAAATCGACGCTATTTTCATTGCCTCCTAAATCGTTTGAAGGGGCTC
>CAYOTJ010000077.1:1822-10983 GCA_964406855.1 uncultured Saprospiraceae bacterium | reverse complement strand
CGTGCGTACGGTATTCGTCATCGACCCCAAGCGGAAGATACGCCTTACCATGACCTACCCGCCCAGCACAGGCCGGAACTTCCTGGAAATCTTGCGGGTTATTGACAGCCTTCAGCTCACCGACAACTACAGCGTGGCTACGCCCGTAGATTGGAGCGCCGGCCAGGATGTGGTTATTGCGCCGGCCATCAGCGATGAGGAAGCTGAGAAGAAGTTTCCGAAGGGCTTTACCAAGCACAAGCCCTACCTGCGCACTACGCCTCAGCCGAATTTGTAGGTTAGTCGCTGACGAAGAGCGGAGCGCTTGCGGGCGCAATAACGCCCAATTCCTCCGCTCTTCGCATCATATAAGCTATGGCGCTGCGACCCTCTGCGCCTAAGGTGCGTGTAAAGTCGTTGACATACAGTTCAATGTGGGCATACATCACCTCTTCGTCCATCTCCTGAGCGTGCGCCCGCACATAGGGCGCGGCTTCTTGGGGGTTGTCTAAGGCGAAAGCTACGCTTCGCGCCAGCACCCGCTCTATTCTTTGCTGCACTTCGGCCGGCAGGCTGCGCTTGACTACGATGCCGCCCAACGGTATGGGGTAGCCGGTGCTGCCTTCCCACCATTCGCCCAGATCGGCTATTTTGATCAGCCCCTTCTGCGCATAGGTAAAGCGGTTTTCATGAATGATCAGCCCGGCATCAGCGCGGCCGCTGAGCACTTCGTCTTCAATGGCCGAAAAAACCAGCTCCTCTTTATGCCTGAGCTGAGGATAGGCTAAGCTCAGCAAGAAGTTGGCCGTCGTATACCGGCCGGGGATGACGACACGGGCATCGGCCAGCCCGGCTTCCGAAAGCGGGCGTCGGGCAATGAGCAGCGGGCCGCAGTTTCTTCCCAGCGCGCTGCCTGCATCCAGCAGGGCGTAGCTGCCCAGCAGGTGTGCAAAAGCGTGGTAACTCAGTTTTGTAACGTCGAGCTCGCCGGCAAAAGCCCAACGGTTGAGCGCTTCTACATCGGCCAGCCGAATGTCGAATTCAAGGCCTTCCGTATCCACTTTGCCGTGGGCTAAGGCATCAAAAATAAAGGTATCGTTTGGGCAAGGAGAGTAGCCCAGGGATATTTTCATACTTTTGTGGCTTTATATCACTCGGATCATGAGCGTACAGTTGCAAATATTGTTTGAAGACAACCACCTGATTGCAATAAACAAGCCGGCGGGATTTCTGGTTCAGGGCGACCAAACCGGCGACCTGCCGCTTTCGGAGAACGTCAAGGAGTACATCAAATTGCGCTACGACAAGCCCGGCGATGTTTTCCTCGGCGTCATTCACCGCCTCGACCGCCCCGTCAGTGGCGTATTGCTTTTTGCCCGCACCAGTAAGGCTCTGGCGCGTATGAATGAGCTTTTCCAGCAACGCGAGGTACAAAAAACCTACTGGGCTATAGCCAATGTACAGCCCGACCCCCTGAGCGGAACCCTCGTGCACTACCTCGATAAAGACCGCGAAAAAAATAAGGTGCTGGCGCTCGACCAGCCGAGTCGCAGACATCCCGACGCCAAGCGCTCGGAGCTGACCTACGAAATGCTCGGCCGGGTAGGCCAGCAGATTTTACTTCAGGTGAACCCCCTTACCGGACGGCCTCACCAGATACGCGCCCAATTGGCCCGCATCGGCTGCCCCATCCGAGGCGACCTCAAGTACGGTTTCCCTCATCCCAACGAAGACGGCAACATACACCTGCATTGCCGCTCCTTAGCCTTCGTGCATCCGGTGCGCAAAGAGCCCATCTTCATCAAGGCCGATCTGCCCAAAGACGACGTTTGGCGGTTGTTTAAGGGGTTTGAGGCTGAGGAGTAGCGGCATTATCTGCCTCGGGTCGGGTATACCAAAGTTGTACCAGCCCCGAGGGATAGCTCGCACTTCCCCTGAACTTCAGCGCCTGTTCGGGCAGCCCCTCCTTAAACAACCGGACGCCTCCGCCCAACAGATGTGGGATTACCGATACCCGCAGCTCGTCGATGAGGCCGTGGCGCAGCAGCTCGGTCACTACTTCGGCTCCTCCATCGCAGTAGATGTGCTTGCCGGGTTTTGCCTTTAGTTCATGTATTAGCGCCGGCAGGTCGGCCACATAGGTCACATGCTCATCGCTGCCCGTGCGGCTCCCCGACCACACATAACAAGCCTTGTCGGCATGAGGAAAGTCGATGCCAAACGACAGCACCATATCATACGTCTTGCGCCCCCAGATGAGGGTATCCACCTCCGACTGAAACGCGGCATAGCCGTAGTCTTCGCCCGGTGCGCTCACGCTGTTTAGAAAAGCCAGGTCGCCGTCTTCCTTAGCAATATAGCCGTCGAGGCTCATGGCAATGTACAAAATGACCTTGCGCGGTGTGGTTTGCATATTTTGTGGTTGTTTAATCAAGACGCCCGGAAGCCCGCCAAGGTTGCCGCATCCCGCCACAATCTGGGGCAGTCGTTGTATTTCTTTTTTTATGGGCCCCGCCGCATATCATTTACCTCCGAATAACAGCCTGCGCGGCGCCGGGTGTTCCGCTATTATGGCCACGGCCACTGCCGCCCTTTGGGGGGCGTCAGCGGCCGTAGCCATACCGCTTCACCCCCTGGTCCGGTCGTCAACGCTTGATATAATGCCCATTAATGTAAGCCCGCTTGCCAGAAAAGGCAGCCGGAATAAACGCATCATAATGCGCGGTTTTGTTACTTTGCCAAAAAAGAATCATTTATGCGCCCCATCGTCGTATTTGTTGCCATGCTGTTTTCTTTGAGCGCTGTTTTTGCCCAGTCTTCCATTCAGCTTTCGCCCTGGCAGCCGGCCGTAAGCATCGATGGGCGAGCCCTGCGCTATCCCTTTGCCGGCGGGCTAAACAACCCTCAGGTATGCGCCATAGATCTCAATAACGACAACCTGCAAGACCTCTATATTTTCGACCGGACGGGCAACGTGCAGTTGTTTTTTGAAAACCAGGGCCAGCCCGGCCAACCGTTTTATGTATACGCTCCGCAATGGGAAGCCCGGTTTCCGCCCCTCACCGATTGGGTGCTGCTGCGCGACTACAATGGCGATGGTATAGAAGACATCTTTGCCTATGGCGATGCGCCTTTTTCGGGAGTGCGCGTATACCGGGGCTATTATACCTCCGATAATAAAATAGCCTTTAGTCGTTACAATTTCGACAATCCGCTGAATCTCATTTACATACCCCTTCAAACCGGAGGCGAAACTCAACTTTACATCAGTGCCATCGATTACCCCGCCGTTGATGATCTCGATTGCGATGGCGACCTCGATATGGCTACCTTCAACATCAATGGCGGTTATGCCGAGCTTTACAAAAACTTTTCCGTGGAGATGGGCTATGGCCGGGACAGCCTCATCTATCGGCTGGCCGACGACTGCTGGGGCGGCTTCTACGAAAGCGGCATAGGCGGCAATCAGGTCGATCTTTCTCCTACCGCCAATGGATGCTCCGGAAATTTTCAGGGCGGCGGAGGCGAAGCAGTAACCTTTCGGCATGCGGGTTCAACCTTACTCACCTTTGATGCCGATAACGATGGCGACAAAGACCTTGTATTGGGCGATTTGAGCTATGCCCACCTCAACTTCCTAACCAATGGCGGCAACTGCGCCAATGCTTGGTTTGTCGATCAAGATTTAATATACCCCAGTTATAACGTACCCGCCGAGCTCATCTATTTCCCCGTTTCTTTTTATGTAGATATAAACGGCGACGGCCACCGCGATCTGCTGGCGGCGCCCAACCAAAAAGGCGGTTCTCAGGATGTGGAGTGTTTGTGGCTTTACGAAAACACCGGCGCGGACGCTCAACCCGACTTTTCACTCCTCACCCGACGCTGGTTAGTAGACGAGATGATCGACCTCGGTACAGGCGCCTTACCTTTCCCCGTCGATTACAACGCCGACGGCCTGCTCGACATCGTAGTAGGCAACAACTCCTTCTTTCAGATAAGCGGCAATAAGGATGCCCGCCTGCTGCTGTTCAAAAACGTGGGCACGCCTACCGATCCTGCCTTTGAGCTTGTAGACGACGACTACTTAGGCTTCAGCCAATACAGCAACAGCTCTTTCTGGTTTGCGCCGGCCTTTGGCGATTTAGACAGCGACGGCGACCTCGATCTGCTTGTAGGCGAGCAAAACGGCAGGTTATTCTATGCGCAGAATACCGCCGGCGCCGGTCAGCCGCTGGCTTTTGGCCCTGTGCAGTACAGCTATATGAACATTTCCATTGGGCAGGCCAGCATTCCCCGCCTCATTGACCTCAATCGCGACGGACTGATGGATCTGGTGGTCGGCGAGCGCTCGGGCAACCTCAACTACTTTCAGAATCAGGGCACGCCCACTCAGCCCACGTTCAACAGCGATTTTTCGGTATCCCCCAACATTCAACTCATGGGCGGCGTAGATACCCGCGTGCCCGGATCCACCATTGGCTACGCTGCGCCCTGGTTTCTCGATTATGGTCAGCAGGTACAAGTGCTGACGGGAACCAATACGGGCCGATTGGAGTGGTACGGCGATGTGTTGGGCAACCTGACCGGCACTTTTTCCCTGATCGAAGAGACCTTTGCCGGGCTTAATGCCGGTAGCCAAACCTGCCCGGTAATGGCCGACTGGAATAATGATGGCCAATTGGACCTGCTGGTAGGCAATCAGCGCGGAGGCTTACAGTTCTTCCAAACCAACATCACTACCGAGGGAATCGTAGGATTAAATACAGTAGCGGAGGCGCCCGATGCGCGGGTGTTTCCCAATCCGGCCAGCCAGGAGATTACGGTGAGCTGGGCTGTAGACGGGCGTTACGCCGCCACCTTATACGACCTCAACGGGCGAATGCTAAAGCAATGGGATAGCCTTAGCGGCGATACGCCTCAGCCGTTGGCTATAACCGGGTTGCCGGCAGGTATGTATGCGCTGCAATTGCGCAACGCCCGCCATGCCCTGATTCGGAAAATTGCAATCATGGAATAGGCGCTAAGACATAGGCAATGCCTGATAGCTGCCGAGCGCCTTATAGATGGCGCGATGCACGCGGGTGCGCAGTTTCATTTGCAGGAACTTCTCGTTGTCGGGAGTGGGGTGAATCCGGTTGGTGAGGAAAACAAACACCAGATCATTTTCGGGGTCTGCCCAGGCGCAAACACCGGCAAAGCCCGTATGGCCAAACGTATAAGGCGATGCGCCGGCCTCAATCACTTCCCGATAACCGGCCGTTAGGCGGTCGAAGCCCAGCGCCCGATAGTTGTATCCGTTGGAGCGGGTGAAATAGGCTACCGTTTCGGGTTGCAGAAAGTTTTTGCCATTGTAGCTTCCGCCATTGAGCAGCATCTGAAAGACAGCGGCTACATCGGCGGCATTGCTGAACAAACCGGCGTTGCCCGCTACGCCGCCCAGCAAAAAAGCGCCTTCGTCATGGGGAAAGCCATGAACCAGCCCGCCTCGCCATTCCTGATCTACTGCTGTGGGTACAATTTCCGTAAGGGGCCAGCGGAAGGTAGGCCTGTAGCCGATCCGATGCAGCCCCATCGGGCCAAAGAACCGGGCGTCGAGGTATTTGTCAAGGGGCTGTTTTGCCACAGACTCGACCACTTGCTGCAACAGCACAAAGTTGACATCGCTGTAGCGAAGCCCCGGTTTTTTATCTAATGAAACGCCTTTTATTGCTTCTAACAGCGAAGTGCGCAGTTGGGTGTTGAGAAAAACGCCTTTGCCCAGCGCCCAAGAATAAGTTTCGTCCTGCCGGGCAGAAAGCGGGTTGGATTGATCCATCATGTCGGCCACGGGCAGGTTAGCCTGTAGGCCGCTGTGGTGGGCCAGCAGATGCTGAATTTTCAGGTATTGTATGCCTGTGTGCTGGTATTGGCCCAGATAAGAGCGCAACCGGTCGTTGAGGTTGAGGTGGTTTTGGTCATAGAGGCGCATCACGGCTAAGGTGGCGCCCACCGCCTTGGTCAATGAGGCAAGATCGTAAAGATCGCTGGAGACTACGGGCTGCACGCCGGCATAGGTATGATGGCCAAAAGATTTTTCATAAATGATTTTACCTCCTTTGGCTACCAGCACCTGAGCGCCGGGCATGGCGCGCCTGCTGATGCCCTGCTGAACGATGGCGTCAATTTCGGAGAGCTGTTCGCGGTCTACGCCTTCGAGCTCCGGCATGGCGTATTGCAACCTGATCTGGGGTTGTTCGATGCCATGCCCCGCCGCAAAATGCGCATTGATGCGGTAGGGGAGTCTTCCTTTAATGGCTACTCCGCCAAAAAGGGCTTGGGCGGCTACATCTTCTGCCCAGTCGTTGCGCTGAGGAAGATGGAGCAGCGTCAGCGATTCATCGGCGCTTTGCAAGCCGCGCGCAGCGCCAAAGTGTACCAGTATGACGGGATGGCGGCGGCCCAATTCGCGGCAGGCTTCCCACCAGTGGGCTGAGTCGCGGGCGTCGCCGAAAGACTCAACTAAAAAAATGAGGGTTTCGCCAGGTTTAACCGGCGAGTCGGCGGGAATGTTGCCCTCCGTCCAGCTCAACTCCTGTACCGAAGCAAAGCGGGCGGCAGAGGCCAAAAAGGCGGGGAAGGAATGGCCCGGCGCCGAAGCCACCCAATAGTGGCTGCCCGGAGCCAGCGGCAGGTTTTTATTGCTTAGCAGCGTCATGCTCGTTGCCGCCTCGCGGAAATCCCTGATCTGCTGATCCCGATCGGCATCAGAAGCGGGCGCTACGATGGCTTGGGTTCGGTCGGCGCTGGAGAAGATTTTCCAGAGCCGCCCTAAAGCCCATTTGCCCGTGGCCAAAGCCGGCCCCGAAGCGTCATTCATCGCCCAGGCGGCCGATGTTTTTCCCTGAAGTACGGTATCTTCTTTCGTCAGTTCAGCGAACAGGTAACCTACTCCCAAAATCAGTACGATACTCGTGGCTACAAAGCCCCATCCCTTCTTCATGTGTTATTCAGTGCTATTTGTTTGGACAAAAGACCCTATCATGCGAGTGCCTTTGACCAACTCTTCCTTCAACAATGATTGCTCAACGGGAGAGCGACAAAAAAGATAGTTAAGAAAGTGTTAAAATGTGGGTTTGTTAAAATGATATCCCCCCCCCCGACATTGGGCACACCCTTATTTGTTGTACTGGTTCATGGTATGTGCCAGCCCTATGCTGGCAAAGCTTTTTACAGCTTCTCCGGCGGTTTTCAGCAGCTCGGGCAGGTTGTTTTGCTCTTCCCGGTCCCACTCGCCCAGCACATAATTAACCTGTTGACCCGGATGAAACTCGCGACCAATGCCAATGCGCAACCGGGCATAGTCGTTGCCGCCAGTGATCTGGTCGATGTCCTTCAGGCCGTTATGACCGCCATCGCTGCCCTTGCCCCTCAGCCTCACTTTGCCGAAGGGCAGGTTGAGGTCGTCGAGCACCACCAGCAGGTTTTCTTTGGGGATTTTTTCCTTTTGCAACCAGAACCGAACGGCCTTGCCGCTGCGGTTCATGTAGGTCGACGGTTTCAGCAGTACGAATATCCGGCCCTTATGCCGAAACTCGGCTACATCGCCCAATTGGTCGGTGCGCCACTTGGCATCGTGGGCGCGCGCCAGCTCATCCACCACCAGAAAGCCAATGTTGTGGCGGGTATTGGCGTATTCGGCGCCGATGTTGCCTAAGCCTGCGATCAGGTATTTCATAAGCTTATAGAGGGCGCCTTATACCGCTACGTTGTAGTCGCGCAGGGCGGCGTTGAGGCTGGTTTTTTTATCGGTGCTTTCGGTACGTTGGCCAATGATGAGGGCGCAGGGTACCTGATACTGGCCTGCGGGGAAGTCCTTGGTATACGACCCGGGTATAACCACCGAGCGCGCAGGCACTCTGCCCTGATAAGTTACAGGCTCCGGCCCGCTGACATCAATGATGCGGGTCGTTTTGGTAAGCACCACATTGGCGCCCAGCACAGCCTCCTTTTCTACCCTAACGCCTTCCACTACGATACAGCGGGAGCCAATAAAGCAGTCGTCTTCAATGACGGTAGGCGCCGCCTGCGGGGGCTCCAGCACGCCGCCTATACCTACGCCGCCGCTGAGGTGTACATTGCGGCCGATCTGGGCGCAACTGCCCACCGTGGCCCAAGTATCCACCATAGTGCCGCTGCCTACCCATGCGCCGATGTTGACGTAGCTGGGCATAAGAATGACGCCTCGCTCCAAAAAAGAGCCGTAGCGGGCTATGGCATGGGGCACAACCCTTACGCCCAACTGCTCGTAGTTGCGCTTGAGTGGAATTTTATCGTAAAACTCCAGCGGGCCCAGCTCTATGGTTTCCATCTGCTGAATGGGGAAGAACAGCACAACGGCCTTTTTTACCCACTCGTTTACGGTCCATTCGCCGGCGCCATCGGCCGGGGGGTCGGCTACGCGCAACTGGCCCTGATCGAGCTGACTGAGCACGTAGTAGATGGCTTCGCGGGTTGTTTTTTCTTTGAGCAGGCCGCGGTCTTCCCAGGCGGCTTCAATCAATTGACGTACTGCTTGCATGACGCTTTTTTTGCGCGGCAAAGATAAAAAAGTGATGGAAATGGCCGGCCTATCGGGCTTTGCTGCCGTACCACCTGCGTTTTTTCTTGGGCGCGCTTCCGCTCTGGCCTGCGGGCCTTGGCGATTGGCCCGTTGCAGGCTGGCCTTGCGCGCGGGCCTGCGGCCTGGATTGCGATTTAGGCTCGGTAGTGGGCCGCTGTGCGGGTTTTGATGGCGCTACGGCAATCGGGGCGGGCAATGGAGCGCCGTCTTCCGAAGGGTAGGGGTGGTTGTCGATGACGGGTATCTGCTGTCGAATGAGCTTTTGGATATCCTTGAGATAAGCCCTTTCTTCGCTATCGCAGAAGGAGAGCGCCTTGCCTTGGGCGCCGGCCCGACCCGTGCGACCAATGCGGTGCACATAGGTTTCCGGAATGTTGGGTATCTCAAAGTTGATCACATAAGCGAGGTCGTCTACATCGATGCCGCGGGCGGCGATGTCGGTAGCTACCAGCACCCGCGTAGTGCGGCGCTTGAAGTTGTTGAGGGCGCCCTGGCGGGCATTTTGCGATTTGTTGCCGTGGATGGCCTCTGCCTTGATGCCGCTGCGATTGAGGGCTTTAGCCACTTTGTCGGCGCCGTG
>CAYOTJ010000077.1:0-1812 GCA_964406855.1 uncultured Saprospiraceae bacterium | reverse complement strand
GGTGAATACCAGTACCGACTCGATGGCATCATCCTGAAGCACATCGGTGAGCAGCGCCTGTTTGTTGGTCTTTTCTACGAAATAGACCGACTGGCGCACCGTCTCGGCGGTAGAAGATACGGGCGTAACCTCTACTTTGGCGGGCTCGGTGAGGATGGTATCGGCTAAGCGCACAATTTCAGGCGGCATGGTAGCTGAAAAGAACAACGACTGGCGGTGGCGCGGCAACAGGGCGATGATGCGCTTTACATCGTGCACAAAGCCCATGTCGAGCATGCGGTCGGCTTCGTCAAGCACAAACAACGAGAGTTGGTTGAGCTGCACATGCCCCTGCCCGATGAGGTCGAGGAGGCGGCCGGGCGTGGCCACTAAGATGTCTATGCCGCGTTGCAGCGATTGTATCTGACCGTGAGCAGATACCCCGCCAAAGATGACGGCGCAGCGCAGCGGCAGGTGTTTGCCATAAGTCTCAAAACTTTCCTGAATCTGGATGGCCAGCTCGCGGGTAGGCGTGAGAATGAGCGACCGTATGTGGCGCGAAGGCCTGTGTTGGCCCTGGTTGCGGCTGCTTTGTTGGTGCAGCAGTTGCAAAATGGGCAACGCAAAGGCCGCTGTTTTGCCCGTACCTGTTTGAGCGCAACCCAGCAGGTCGCTGCCGCTGAGTACGATCGGTATGGCTTGTTGCTGGATGGGGGTGGGATGGGTGTATCCTTCCGAAGAAACGGCCCGCTGTAGGGGCTCGATCAGCGCTAAATCGTTAAATGTCATGCAGTTTTTTTTGTGGTCGGCGCCTCAAGGAGAGTGGGGGATTCTTCATTTTTATCGGATGATAAATGCAAAACGCGCTCCAGTGGGTTGGCCGTAGGCCTCAGATACGGTTTCTATGGGTCACTTTTACACCATACCGCTTTGGCCGTGCAAAGGTATAAAAAAGATATAACGCGCAGAAATGTATTTCGGTTGCATACAAGCTATGTTATCGGCCGCACAATTTTTACTTTAGTGTGAAGACGAAAATTTATCGTTCTCCAAGCCAAGGTTTGTGGCTCTCAACTCGAAAAACGATAAGGGCTAAGTATTTTTTGGGGCCCCGCCGCATAACATCCTCCCATTTATCACCACGGGCGGCGCCGCCGCGTCCGCCGTCGCTTCGCTAGTCGGCTACCGCGTCCTCATTGCATTCGGCCGGGTAAAAATCTTCGCTGCGCTCTTCCGGGTAAACGTGCTCCGCCCCGTCGTCGCTGCGCTCATCCGGGTAAATATTATGGGCCGGCATTGCGTTTGTTTCCCCTTTTAGCCCCAGCCCGGCCGGCCCATACCGCTGCGCCCCCTGGTCCGGATAACCACCCGTAGAACATCTGTGCACAAATAAGCGCAGCACGGCTGTGGTATTTTTTATTTATTTGCACAAGAGATGCTTTTTAAAACATGGAAAATACCTTCACAATAAACGGGAAGCGCCTGCTGGAGGGCGGCCTGCCGGCCGCCTTGTGGCTGCTGAGCCTCTGGCTGCTGAACATCGAAGGCGAGTTTCCGCTCAACGACGACTGGCAGTACGCTTATGCCGTAAAGCACGCCCTGGAGCAGGGAGAGCTGGAGTACCGGGGCGTATTTTCGCCCATTGTACTGGCGCAGGTAGTATGGGGCTGGCTCTTTTGTAGGGTTTTTGCCGGCGGGGTATTCAGTTTTGGCGCTTTGCGTTGCTCCACGTTAGCATTGGCGCTGGCCGGGGGGGCGCTGATGCTGGCTTTGCATCGGCTGCTGAGAGGGAAGCCACAAGATCGCGCCCTGTTGGGGAGCGTTTACCTTGGG
>CAYOTJ010000076.1:5088-10991 GCA_964406855.1 uncultured Saprospiraceae bacterium | reverse complement strand
CGCCTATGCGCTCCTGAATGAGGTAGCCCCCCGTGGCGGGGTCATACTCCACATTCTGCTCTACGCCTGCGGGGTCGTTGAGGTCGATGGGGTTGGGGTTGTGGTCGTTGATAAAATCGCCAAACCGATCCCGGATGGGCGGCATAGTATCGGCGGGCAGCGCCGACTTAGTCGCAGCGGCGGCGGGCGCCGGCGGCGCAAAGGCGTAGTCGGGTAGCCGATTGGCGGCCCATACCAAGGTCGTCGTAATGCAAGCTACTGTTCCCAGAAGTAAGCTTGAGAGTAGAAGTTGTCTGCTCATCATGATGCTATCCTAAAAATCGAAAACCCAGCCGGCATCCACAGCGGCGCCGAACAAACTGTTTTTTCGGTTGTTGTTCCAATATAGGTCAAAAACAAACGCCGCTCTTGGCGCTTGGGCGCTGCCTCTGCCGTTGCAAAAAACATGCCCCATCGGTTTGCCGTTCAGCTCCCCTTTCCCGGAATAACGGGAAACGCATGCGTATACGATAAAGGGAAAGAATTTTAACAGCCTCAGGAAAGTTGTCTCAGCGCCAGTTTTATGAGTTGCTCGGCGCCGGCAATGCCCGGCTGTTCGCGTAAGAGCGCATTGAGCGTGCGTTGCACCTGAGGCCGGGCAAATCCCAAACTGACCAATGCAGATAACGCCTCCTCGCGCATCGTATTGTCTGCGGGGGCCAGGAAAGCCGCTTCTTCGCCGCTATCCTTCATTACCTTGTCCTTCAAGTCTAAAATCACGCGCTTGGCCGTCTTGGGGCCTATGCCCTTTACCCGCTTGAATGCCAGCTCATTTTCGCCAATGATAGCCGCCCGCAGTTCGTCGGGGCTCAACGACGAAAGCACCAACTGAGCCGTCGTAGGCCCCACACCCGTTACCGAAATCAGCAGCCGGAAAAGCCCGCGCTCCCCATCTTCTGCAAAACCATAAAGTTGGTGGGCATCTTCCTTGATCACCTGATGCACCAGCAGTTTTACCTGTTCCAGCTTCTCAATCTGGGCGTAAGTATGCAGGCTGATGTGCACGTGGTAGCCGACACCTCCGGCTTCCACCACTACAAAGGCAGGGTTTTTGTGGGTGATCTCCCCTTTTACGTAAGCAATCATTGCGTAGTTTGTCTGACTTTTTTCTCCGGCTAAGCCCATACTACCGGCCCGCCCGAGGGTTTTGCGGTGCGAAGATACGCATTTTTTATTTTGGGCCCCGCCGCATAACATCCTCGTCCTAATGTCGCCTTGCGCGGCGCCGGGTGCTCCGCTCTTATGGCCGCGCCCCCTGCCGGCCTTTAGGGGCCGGCAGCCGCCGCAGCCATACCGCTGCGCCCCCTGGTCCGAACAAAAGTGAGTCCTGTGCGCTGCCAAGCAGGCGCATGGGCGCCAGATGAGCGCCTGCCCGAGGACTATAACCACAAACACGGCGGTTAGCCAAATGCCTTCACTTGTGAAACATAAGGCCGCACTTGACAAACGAAGACACAATCTTCGATGGCGATGGCTTGATTTGTAGGCGTATTAACGCTATAAATCAACCTTTATGAAGATTTACCTGCCATTCCTTATGATGGCGCTGGGGCTGATGCTTGGGGCGTCGGCCGTAGCACAGCCGCGGATTCTCAAACAAGCCCGCGAAAACCTGCCATCGGCTTCTGATCGGAACAATACAACCCGAAATGCTCCCGCCCAGGATGCCGCCACGCAGGACGCCGCGCGCGATGCAACCCGCGCCGCCGCACAGGGAGGCAATGCGCCCCAGGCCGCAAGTGTGGCGCCGGCCGCACAAACGCCGGATATGGCTTCGGCCGTGTTATCGCCCTCCATCGCCTGGTACAGCTTGCTCGAAAATGGCTGTTACGACTATTACGCAACCACGGGCTACTTCCGACCCAATGGTTTTTATGTCTTCTTTTTACCCGAGCGCGACACCAAGGGACAGCCTATGAATTATTCGGATTTTAGCGCCGGGCCTTACCTCCGCATGGATGTTGTACAAAAAACCGCCAATGCCGTGAAGGCTACCTTCTACTTCTACGCCCAGCCAGAGGTGCTGCCTGCCTACAAGATGCAGTTGTGCGAAAAGGCCAATAACCCCAAATACCCCTCCTCTACAACCCTTACGGAGGGAGAATATAGCTTTGACTTTTATGTAGGCGAGCACAAAATAACCTCCTTCCCGGTATGGGTAGAAAAGCAGATGAGCGCCAATCCTTACAGTCCGGTAAAACACATGTATTGGATGCGGGGCGCCTGGGAGAACTGGGCCAGATTGGGCTTCAATACCTCCGGCGAGTTTCAGTTTAGCTTTTACCTGCCCCAGCGCAACATAAAAGTTGAAAACCAGGCGAAGTGGGATGATTTTACCCGTTACCCCTACAAGGCCCGGCTTTTTAGAAACGGCGCCCTGGTGGGGCAGCACGACCTGGAAGGGGACGGACAAACGTCGATAGCCGGCGTAGCTACGGCTGAAAATGGCAGATGGTACCGCAACGAAAATACTTTCTGGCTATGGCCCCCAAGGGAGAAGTTAGATGCGGCGAGCTACAACCGGATACCTTTTCAGCGCGCAGACCTCACCGACGGCGATTACGCCATCGAAACAGAAATCGAAAAACCCGACGGAACCGAGAAAGCCCGCTACGTGTTTCGGGTGCGCGGAGGCGAAATCATATCCCATCCGGATACGGATCGCACCCAACACGCCGACCCGCTCACCTTGGTAGAGCAAGGCCCCGATTTTAAATACATTCCTAAGCAATAGCGTCGGGAGCGACGCGGCGGTCACTCAGCGGCTCCATAAGCCCACCTGCCAGGGCTTCCAACGCCATCGGATGATGCGCCAGTGCTGTTTTATCCGCCACTCCGGGCGCAGGAATAAGACGCCCATCTGGTAATAATCGACGCTTTGGGTAATGGCGGGATGGGCGCATAAAGCCTGCCAGTAAGCCTCGGCGCCAGGCGAGGCATGCGGCTTGTGTACAACAACAATCGCCTCGGGCGGCAGTTGAGCGAGCAGCGGATGAAGCGCGTGGGCGGCGGGCTGCGCCCGGGCGTCGAGCCAGAGCAGCCCGGCGGGCGGCGTAGTTACATAGTCGGGGTAGGGTAGGGCTCGGCTCAGCCATTCACCGGGCTCTCCTTTTTCCCACAGCAGCACCTTACCTGGCTTGGCCGCTATGGCTATCCGGAAGAGCAGCCGATGAGTCCGTGTGCAGCCTGGCGCGTCAAAAGCATAGTAATGACGTTGGTCTTCAAGGGTATCGGCTACCCATTGGGTGAGAAAGGTGGAATGCAACTGATAGCGGGTGACGGCGCCGGTATAGAAGCGACAACAGGCGGCAAAACGAAAAAACCAGGGGGCGCGGGCAGCATCGGTTGGCATGGTTCGGATGGCAGTTATAAAAAAAATCGCCCTAAAAATGGCCATTTTCACTGCAATATCCGGCAAAAAGGGAGCTTTTTGGACGAAAGGACGTGCAAGTTGACGCAGAGTTCCTATTTTTCGCAGGTATTTTATAGTTTGCGCTGTCAAGTTGGGTGCATAAACCGCTGCTTTTATCCAAAAAGCAATGCATAAAACCTGCCAACGCACGGTATACAAAACCTTGCTGCTTATTATGTCATTATTACATGCCCGCGAACGCTATACTACCCGCCAAAAGAGCCTGCTGGCGCTGGTGGGACTGGTTATTTTTATTGCACTGTGGTGGGCCGTGGCGGAGTTCAACGCCGAGATGCGGCCCATAGTGGACATTCAGACCCACCTCCCTTCTTCCATTACCGACGATACTTTGGCCGTCAACCGGGATTCCATCATCCGGGCCGACTCCATCAAGTTGGCCAATACCACAGAGTTTGAAAAGGTGTATCCGCTATTGCCCCGCCCCGACCATGTGGTGAAGTCGTACGGCCCCCTGTTTGGTCAGGATAACCTGCTTGCCGACGTATGGTTGTCGGTGTGGCGCAACCTGCAAGGCTACGGCTGGGCGGTTATCATATCCCTGCTGGTAGGCTTCCCCATAGGCCTGATACCCGCTTTGCGGGCGCTGTTCAGCAAACAGGTCGACGCCCTGAGGTATCTGCCCCTCACGGCGCTCACGGGCTTGTTTATCATCTGGTTTGGTATCGGCGACACCATGAAGGTGGCCTTCTTAGCTTTTGGCATTCTGGTGTACCTGCTGCCGGTAGTCGTACAGCGCATAGACGAAGTAGACGACGTATACCTGAAGACGAGTTTTACCTTGGGCGCTACCAATTGGCAGATGGTGCGCTCGGTATATTTGCCCGCCGTACTGAGCAAACTCATGGACGACATACGCGTGCTGACGGCCATCTCCTGGACCTACATCATCATCGCCGAGATGTTTAACCGATCGGGAGGGGTAGGCGACCTCATCTTTGTAAAAGGCAGGCAGGGCCAAATCGAAAAAGTATTCGCCGTACTGCTGGTGATCGTACTCATCGGTTTCTTACAGGATCGGCTTTTTGTATACATAGACCGCCGTCTGTTTCCTTACAAACACTACAAGACGGTGCTCCCGGGGCTGCGCGAAACGGAATACGGCGTGCTGGCAGCTGTGGGCGCCTTAGCTTTTTACCTCTTGGCTACAGCCGTATGGCCGGGCGGCGCCGAGCTGCTGGGGCAGTTGCTGTTCATTATTTTTATCACCGCTACGCTCATGGTGCTGTATGGCGAGTTTCGCTTTCAGCGCGCATACGTAAAATAACGGCCGCAAACGACTATGAACTTTCAGGATACAGCGCATAAAAACATCATAGAGCTGCGCAACATCAGCCAATCTTACGACGGCGGCAAGAGCTACATCATCCAGGATCTCAACCTGCTCATCGAAGACAAGCCCGCACAAGGGCAGTTTGTGGTTATCCTCGGCGCCAGCGGCTGCGGTAAATCTACGTTGTTGCGCTATGTGGCGGGCCTCCAACTGCCCACGGCGGGCGAAGTGCTCATTCACGAGAAGCCCGTATCGCCCAATAGCCGGGTGGGCATGGTGTTTCAGCAGTACTCCAGCTTTCCCTGGATGACGGTACTCGATAATGTGGCTTTGGCCCTCAGCTACCAGAATATAAGTCCCGCCGAACGCACCGAACGCGCTATGGCCATGATCGCTAAAGTGGGCTTAGCGGGCCACGAAAATAAATTTGCCCAATATCCCACCCTCTCGGGCGGCCAGTTGCAGCGGGTAGCCATCGCGCGCAGCCTGTTGGCCAACCCCGAAATTCTGTTGATGGACGAGCCTTTCGGCGCCCTCGACATCAATACCCGCCTCCAGATGCAGGACCTTTTGGCGGAAATATGGTTAGACATTCACCCTACCGTAATCTTTATTACCCACGACATCAGCGAGGCGGTTTACCTCGGCGACGACATCTACATCATGAAGACGGCGCCCTCCAAAATCATTGAGCACATACCCGTAGACCTGCCCTTTCACCGCAACCGCGAAACCAAGCGCGACCCCCACTTCATGGAGATCGTGCGCCATGTAGAAGACCTGATGGTAAAAGTATCCAAAGGCGACTAAAACTGGCGGTTACTTTTGGCCCGCGTTGCGTCAAGATGCACGGAAACGGCCTGTAGGATGCTATCGGTCGTTGAAGCGACGTTATAACAACTGAATTTTTCATTCTTCACAATTATATCATTACAAGTAGCCTCATGATGAGCACACGTAATTTCACCTGGCTGTTGGTTGCGGCAATACTGTCTGCCAACGTAGCCTGGGGGCAGGGCGCCCCTGAAAATTGGTTTCACCTCGACTTTCAGCAAGACGGCGTACCCGGTATCAGCACCGACCGCGCTTACAATGAACTCCTGAACGGCACACGCAGCCAAACGGTTGTAGTAGCCGTCATCGACTCGGGCGTCGACTTTG
>CAYOTJ010000076.1:0-5078 GCA_964406855.1 uncultured Saprospiraceae bacterium | reverse complement strand
CATCCACGGCTGGAACTTCATCGGCGGTCGCGACGGTCGCAACGTCGATAACGAAAACCTCGAAGTGGTGCGCCTCTACAACCAGTGGAAAACCCGCTTTGAAGGCGCCGATGTGAGCAAACTTTCCAAAGAAGCCCGCGCTGAGTACGAAACATATCAGGAGTACGCTCAGGAAATCGAATCGAAGCGCGCCGAATTAGGCCCCAACGTAGAGCTCTATGGCGCTACGGTTAAGGCTTTCGACGGCATCATTGCCAGCATTGGTAAGGCTAAGGAAAACATCACCTTGGAAGATATGAACGCCTTCCGCTCCAAGGACGAGATGCTTTCCCGTGCAGCCCGGATCGTTACAGGCTATATGCAGCAGGGCGAAACTTTCGCCTCCATCTACAATGAGCTCATGGGCGTGTACCACTACTTCGAGGGCCAGTACAAATACAACTGGAACCCCGAATACGACGCGCGCAGCATCGTAGGCGACGACCCCAACAATGTGGCCGACCGCAACTACGGCAACAACAACGTGGAAGGCGGCGACGCCGAGCACGGCACCCACGTAGCCGGCATCATCGGCGCCGTACGCAACAACAATACGGGCATGAACGGCGTAGCCGCTCATGTGCGCATCATGTCGGTGCGCACCGTACCCAATGGCGACGAACGCGATAAAGATGTAGCCAACGCCATCCGCTATGCGGTGGATAATGGCGCTCAGGTCATTAATATGAGCTTTGGCAAGGGCGCCTCCCCCCAAAAGGAAGCCGTTGATGCAGCCATTCGCTATGCCGCAGAGCGCGATGTAGTGCTCATCCACGGCGCCGGCAACGACGGCAAAGAAAATACCTTTGAAAACAACTTCCCCAGCGACCGCTACAGCCGCGCCGGATGGTTCGCCCCCAAGTTTGCCGAAAACTGGATCGAAGTGGGCGCCAGCACCCCCAGCAACGACAAGGCTCTTACCGCCGATTTCTCCAACTATAGCGCCGATAAAGTAGATGTTTTTGCCCCGGGCACTGAAATCTACTCCACCGTGCCCAACGACGAGTACCGCAACCTCCAGGGCACCAGTATGGCCGCCCCGATGGTAGCCGGCTTGGCAGCTACCTTGCGCGCTTACTTCCCCGACCTCACAGCCGTACAGGTCAAGGACATCATCATGCGCTCTACGGTTCGCTATCAGGAGCAGGTAAATCTGCCCGGCAGCGAAAGCGGCGAAGTGGTAGCCTTTACCCGTCTGTGCGTTACGGGCGGCGTGATCAATGTATACAATGCCGTAAAATTAGCGATGCAAACGCCCGGCAAAAAGAAGCGCGCTCCACAGCGCGATCCCATGCTGGCGCAATAAGAAGCCACGTTAATTTGTAATACTACGGCCCGCCGGCATAAAAGCCGGCGGGCCGTAGTTGTTTATAGCGCTCCGGGCTAAGCGGAGTGAAAAATAGCCGCCGCTAAGGTTTTATGGGGTAAAGACCCGCCGCCTTGCCTACGCATTGAAAAGCGCGCCTCAGCGCAGTTTGTTGTTCCTCCGACAGGGTGATGGTACGCCGGTGCCGGGCGTATTCAACCCTTATTTTAGTGATCTTCTGATGCGCCAGCCGATAGTAGAGATCCAAAGGCACTACACAGGAATGCTGGTAGGTGCGCATCAGGATGCTCTTGTCAAAAAAGCCTTCGTCCGGGAAGTTTAGAAAACCGACCACCGTAGTATCATCCAATATGGCCATTACATTGAAACCCTGCGCTATGGTTTGTAGCTTGTATTCGGGCAAAATGAGGTTGAGGAAGAAGCAGTCGATGCTGTCGTTCTGTGTAAACGTTACCATAGCCTTAGCCTCTCCGATCATTTTGGGCCCATCGGCCGTTTCAAAGAGGCTGGGAATAAAATACCCCATATCTACCGGCTTGGAGGCGATGGTGTGCAAACTGTCAAATTCATCAAATTCATCCGCAGCCAATTGGCAGGGCTGCTCCTTGCGGGGCGCCGTGGTTTGGGCCGAAAGATTGCCGGTTGCACACCAGCACAGCAAACTGAAAAATACCGAAGCAAATGCCGGAAAGGAATGCATAAATGCCTGCTTTTGGTTTCAAAGGTAGAGAATAAACGATACAATGGACCCCTATATTGGCTCTTAGCCATAATGCCGGGCCTTAATAACCGGGCAAAAATAAAACATCCCGAACACCTGGCAGCGCCAAATGTCCGGGATGTTGTTCCGGAGGAAGCATCCTCTGGTCTTAGAACTTGATCGACAGTTTGTAGTTGTCGTCGTTGTCGCTATTGGTCGTATTCACCTCGTCAATGCGGATGAGGTAAGTTTTACCGTTGGCCGATACTACAAACATATCGCCTACGGCTACGGCAGAGGTTACGTCCGTTACCGGCGTTACCGAACCGCCGCAGGTTTCGCTCTGGTCGTCAGCCAGGGTGATACCCGTGCTGTAAGCAGAAGCAATGGCCTCTTTGTTGGTAACATTGGCGAAAGTGAAGTTCTCTAAGCGAGACAGGTCAACCTTCTTCATATCGGCGCCATTGATGGTGCCAATTTGCTTGCGCCAGTTCGAGCTGTTGGGCAGGCCGCAGTCGATGCCTAAGTCGCGCAGTTCAGAGCCGGCGGCAGAAGAGCCTGTGCCCGTGCCCGTGTCGAGGTCAAGACCGCCCGTACCGGAAGGGCCGGCCTGGTTGAAAAGCACGCCCGTAAGGGTGTTTTCCAGCGGCGTAGTAGGCGGCGCTTTGATGGTAATTTGTACGTCTACGGCGTCGGTTTCGCCATTGGCATCCGTAACTTCAAATTTGTAGAGCGTAACGTCGCCCACAGCGCTGCCCGAAGCGGGGCTGATGGCGATGTCATAAGTTACGCCATCCTGGTCGGCGCCCGTCACTAAGAAGGGGTTGTTCGACGTGATGGCGCCGGCATTGATGCTAAAACGGCTGTTTTCCAGCTTAGTCGTGCCCGCCAGGATTTGTACCGATTGCAGCTTGGCGTCGCCTTTGGCTAAGCGCAGCCGTACGGAGAAGTTCTGGCCGATCTCCACCTGGCCGTCGGCCGATACAAAACCAGCGTCGGCTACAAAGCTGGCATCAGGCCCCAGCGGATTGGTAATGATGGGGTCTTCTTCGCAACCAACAAATAAGATTGCAGATAAGAGGAGGGACAAACCCGAAAGCTTCAGCAACAGGTCTTTCATGGTAGTTTGACAGTTTTATGAAAAAAATCGAATGATTACTCGTCTCCCTTATGACGACGGCGTTCCATAAAGTCACGCCGAAAGTCTGGCCTAATAACGATGCCAAATTCAAAACTGCTGTAAAGCGCGCTACTTTTTTTAGCCGAAGGCGCTTATTAGCATAGGCAAATTAAGGGAGGTTAAATATTAATTCACTGATTTTTAGGTTGTTATTGGTGTACAAGAGGCATTAGTTAAATTTTTATTAAAACCTCATCGGCCCAACGCATTCCACTGGCTGAGATCGGGGCGGCTCAGGTCCACCAGATGGCCATTGATGACGGCGTAGCGCACCTGACCGCCGGCATCGCGCAGCAGCAGCGGCGGATTGCTGCCTTGCCGCCAGGTTTTGTCGTAGCCGGTATCCGGCCCCAACAGCAGCAGCGGTAGCCGATCGCGGGCTTGAGGCGGCGGCAGGCGTTGCAGCCGCACCACAGCAATGCCTTGCCGCAGCAGCTCAATGGGGTCAATCTGGCGCAGCGCCGCCACATCCGGAAGTATGCTGGTATAGGCTTCGCCCACGCCGGCCGAAAGACCCGAAGGCGGCAGCTCCTCATAACCGTTGAAATAGCTGAGGTCGCCCACATCGCTGATGGAGCCCCGGTAATAAAACTCGCGCGCGCCCCGGTAGTCGGCTTCCGAGCTTCTCCAGCCCAAGTCTATGGTATAGCGCTGCCCCTGTAGCGTTACGCTCACTTCGCGCACAAGGAGGTCGTGAAAAACGCCGCTGCCGTTGAAGGGGATGCTTTCATACACATCGGCGCTCACTTTGTTGTACTGTTCGCCGGCAATGGCTTCGAGGGCCGTGAGCAGGGTCACAAAATTGAGCCGCCGCACCTGCTGGCGCTCGGGGTCGTCGGGGTAGCCCCCCGATTCGATGAGTATCGTGCGGGTGCCCCAGCGCTGCATATTGTCGCCGAACGCGCGGGGCTCAAAGTCGTCGTCGTAGCGGGCTATGCGGTCGGCGGCCATCGGTTGAAGCGCGTTGTGCAGCAGCCCGATGAGTTGCATGGCCTCGCGCCGGTTGGCGTTTATTTCTTTCTCAAAATTGTAAGCCGGCGCCAAAAACGACAGGCTGGCAGGGTGCTTGGCCGGATAGCCGGCGGCATAATAACTGCCTTGGTCGTGGAGGTTAAAACCCCAGTCGGCCGAAAGCCGATCGCGCTCTGCTTTGAGAAGCCGCGCTTCCGGGCTGGCTAAGCGCAGCGCGTCGCGGTTGAGGTCTATGCCCAAAGCATTGCGGCGCTCAAAACGCTCGGCCCCATCGGGGTTGAGCATCGGAATAAACACCAGGGTGAGCTTATCCAACAGGCGGGTGCGCAAGGCGTCGTACTCGTCGCGGGCCTGGAAAAAGCGAAACAGGTCAAACAGGGCCGCCGTAGCCGTAGGCTCATCGCCGTGCATCTGCGACCACAACAATACTTTTACAGGGCCGTTGCCCAGCGTAACCCGATAGATGTTGCGGTTTTCGATGGAGCGCCCCGCCTGCTCTACCCGAAAGGGCGCCGGCAACCGCTGTATGATGGGCTCGATATCGGCCAGCTTGAACCGCCGGTTGGTCAGGGCCGGCTCGCGGTAGCGCTCATAGTGCTTGGCATATTGTTCGCTCGCGTATTTTTCGGCGCCGGGCCTTCCCTTGGTTTCCGGCGCCGACTGCGCAGAGCAGGCGCACTGCCAGCATGCAAGTAGCCCCAAAAGGATGTAACGTAAAGCCATTTTTACTTGGTTTTCAGGCAAAGGTACAGCATATCGGTATTTTTTTGGGCCCCGCCGCATAACGTTTGCTTTCAGGTAGCAGCCTGCGCGGCGCCGCCGCGTCCGCCGTCGCTTCGCTAGTCGGCTAAATCTTCGCT
>CAYOTJ010000075.1:7371-11025 GCA_964406855.1 uncultured Saprospiraceae bacterium | reverse complement strand
CGCCCACCCTGTTGGAACTCAGGTAGCCGCGCAGGCCGTCCTTTTGCACAAAATAGTACACCTCGTTATAGCTGGAGTTTATGTCTGGTCCCAGATTAACAGGCTCCTGCCACAGGCTGTCGGCGCCCCGGCGCGTTTCAAAAACATCATAACCGCCCCGGCCTACGTAGCCGTCAGAGCTAAAAAACAACCGTTGGGAAGGCTGATGAAAATAAGGCGTGAGCTCATCAAAGGGCGTATTGAGATCGCTCAGGTTTCGGGGCTCGCCCCAGCTTTCTTTGGGGCCGGGTATAGCGGCCTGCCAGAGGTCCAATCCCCCCAGTCCGCCGGGCCGATCACTGGTAAAAAGCAGATAACTGCGCCGCAGCAGGCTGTCGAAAACGACGGCAGGCTGAGTAGCTGTAAAGCCCGGCAGGTTGATGGTAGAAGGCAACACTACATAATCTGCCTTCCAGCGCCCTCTGCGGTCGCGCTCGCGATAGCACAACTGGCATTGTATGACAGCGCCCTCTCCTTTGAAGCGGCATACGGTAAAATAGAGCCGTTGGCCGTCGGGGCTGAAGGCCGTATGCGCCATGTGTAAAGTATCCACCTGGAAGCCCCTCGCCAATGGGCGCCCCCTACCCTGCTGTCCTTTAGCCAGCAGCAGCCGCGCCTGCTTGCGCGGCGGCTGTCGCCTGTCCTTGGGCCAGTCGAAGCGATATGAGGAAAAAAACAGGCTATCGCCCGTCTGGGCTGCTCCGAATTCGGAAAAAGGCGTATTGACACCTCTCCCCAGCCTGGACAGCGTCCACTGCGGATCAGTCGATTCGGCAGCCAGCGCCGCATCGCAGGCCGATAGCAGTAGTCTCCCCCGGGCCGAAAGTTGCGGGTTGGCGCCCTGTTGCCCCAAAAACGCCTGCAAAAGCGGACGGGCATCTGCATACCGGCCCAGGCTGACTAAGCAACTGCCCAGCCATAGCGACATTTCCGGAAACTGAGCCGCAGCCGGGCTTTCCTTCAGTTTGTTGAAGTAACTGACCGCCAATGGATACGACTGAAACAACATAGCCGCCCTACCCGACGCGTACCATACCGCCGGATCTTCGCGCTTTTCCAGCGCCTGCTCGTAATGGTGTAGGGCCGCGTGGTAATCCTGCTCGCGCATAGCCTGATCGCCGGCTTTTACAAATGCCTGAAACGACTGGGCAGGAAGCGCCAGAGCGCTCAATAAAACCAAGGCAGCAGCTATTAAAAAATGGGGCATGACTTAAATACTTCTGGTGGGTGAACGCGGAAAATAAGGTATTGAATACTCAACTCAGGGCCGCCCCGCCCTGCCGTAGCAGCGCGAAAGCCGGAGGTATTAACATCATAGCTCAACCCCAGTTGCCAGCGGTCGTATCGCGCCTGGGCAAAGCCCTGTAAGGCATCTCCCAGCCGGTAGCCCAAGCCGGCCATCAGGGCCAGGGGCGCATCGCTTTTATCCACGTCTAAGTAGTATCGGATGCCGGCGCCAAGGGCCGTTTCCCGATAGGCGCCCTGCAACTGCGCCTGCCCCCACAGGGCCAGGTCGAGCAGGTCGCTAAGTGGAATATCGCCGGCCGCATAAGCTTTAAACAATCGGGGTCGGGGTATGCTGCTACCATCAAAAAAGCCAATGGCCGGATCATTGAGGTGAAAGGCAGAAAAGCCCGCCCACAACCGCGCCCGGCTGTCTTTGGGCTGATAATAAGCCCCCAGCCCGGCGCTAAAGCTCATAAACCCGGCAGCAGTGCGATCAAAGCGCTCTAATGTTGCCATCGACGGATCAAAAAATTCGCCATTGTATTGATCGGCAAACTGCAATTGCACCGGATCAAAAGCGCGTTGCCCCAGATCAATGCCAAAGCCGGCCGCCAACTGCCAGTCTTCTGACAGCGGTTGTCGATAGGCGGCCCGCAACCCCAACTGAGTCCAGCTCAGCTTGCTGTCGCCCGCTTTATCGTGCTGGAATACCGCACCCCAGGCCAAAGCGCCGGGCCCCAGCCGGTATTTAGACACCTTATTATCGAAAAAGGCAGAAAAGGTGCGATAAGGCACAGGTACGCGCCTCCACTGCTCCCGAACGATGCTCCCTAAGCGAATATCGCCATCGAAAGCGCCCGACAGCGCCGGGTCCTGCACCAAAGGCGCTGCAAAAAACTGGGTATAGTGTAAGTCCTGGCCGACCAGCCGGCCTATGCCCAGCGCAACCCACAACAGCCCAACAGCGGTAATACGAGCCATAAGCAGCCTGAATAATTTTTTCGCCCGATAAAGTACGGCGCTTTTTTGAATTTGCGTAGGTTCGCCCTGCACAAACTGGCTTTTTGTCATGCTTCACGTAGGAATCACAGGCGGTATCGGGAGTGGTAAATCTACGGTTTGCCGCATTTTTGCAGTATTGGGCATCCCCATTTACGACGCCGATAGTCAGGCTAAACAATTGATGACCGCCGATCCAGAGCTTCGGCAAGCCATCGCCGGCCTGCTGGGCAGCGATGCTTACCAGCCCGATGGAACACTCAATCGGGCTTATATTTCGGGTCGAGTATTTAGCCACCCTGAGCTATTGGCCCAACTCAACGGGCTCGTACATCCGGCTGTTGGCCGCCACAGCCTTCAGTGGCGAGAAGCCCAGCTCGGAACGCCCTACACCCTCTACGAAGCTGCCCTGTTGCTGGAAAGCGGCGGCTATAAACGCATGGATAAGCTTATCGTCGTAACGGCTCCTCTGGAGGTTCGCATTGAGCGGGTAATACGCCGCGATGGCCTCAGCCGGGAGGATGTAGAGGCCCGCATAGCCCGCCAATGGCCGGAAGAACAAAAGATGGCCGCCGCCGACTTCCTCATTCACAATGACAACCAAACCGGCCTCATCAGCCAGGTGCTGGCCATACACCGCCAACTAAAAGCCCTGAGCGAACCCAAACCGTAATGGCTACCCATTCATCTCCAAATATGACTGCGCTGCAATCTTTCCTTTCCTCCTTCATCAATACCACTGAAGCCCTCAAAAAGCGCCTCGCTAACGCCGCATCCCTGCAAGGGTGCAGCCTGCACAGCCTCGACCTCGAAACCGATGACATCAACTGGGATGAGGTAGACGTCAGCGGCGCCGTTTTTCTGGGTTGTAGCATCCCCAACCGGCTCAGGGGGCAGTTGCTGCAAAGGGGCGCTTCTATCTTCCAGCCGCCGCCCCAACTGCCTTATCATCCTCTTCGTCAGCAGCTCTATAACTGGAAAGAGCTCATGGAAGGCTATACCGACCAGCAGGATAACAGCCTCGATTGGCGCATCTACCAACACTTCCGGCAGGGCCGGTTTGCGCCTCCCGTATTAGAGGCCCTCTGGCAGCGCATACACGACCACGCCATGGATGCCACCTTGCGCCAATTACTGGAATACGACGAGGAAGGCATGACCCAACGACGCTGCGTAGGCATCATGGGCGGCCACGGCGTAGCCCGCACCGATTTGTACTATTATAAAACGGTGGAAACCGCCAAGTTACTGGCTGAACATGGCTACTTTATTGCATCCGGAGGCGGCCCCGGCATCATGGAAGCCGCCAATCTGGGCGCCTACCTCGCGGGCCATAGCGAAACGGAACTCGGCGAAGCGCTGAGCATATTGGCCGCAGCCCCCAAATAC
>CAYOTJ010000075.1:3165-7361 GCA_964406855.1 uncultured Saprospiraceae bacterium | reverse complement strand
GCCCAGGACGTATTGGAGCGTTTCCCTAACGGAGGGGAAAGCTTAGCCATTCCCACCTGGTTTTACGGCCACGAGCCCAGCAACCTGTTTGCCTCTCACATTGCAAAGTATTTTTCTAATAGCTTAAGGGAAGATACATTACTGGCCGTCAGCCTATACGGCATCATTTATGCGCCTGGCAGCGCCGGCACTACTCAGGAAATTTTTATGGATGCAGCCCAAAATCACTACGGAACGTTCAACTACTACAGCCCTATGGTCTTTCTGGGGCGGCAGCGCTATGAGATTGACACCCTCATTTTTCCGTTGTTGAAACAACTGTCGCACCAGCGCAGTTATCACGAGTTACTCTGCCTCACCGATGAGCCGGCAGAAGTATTGTCCTTTTTACAAGCGCACCCGCCCCTCAAGGCTGGCAATTGAGTCAGAGGCGCTCGTGCAGGTAAGCGGCGAAATCATTAGTATCTTTCAACTGCACGTCAATGTGCTCGCGCAAGGTAGTGGCCAATGACAGCCCAACGTAATCGACTTTGACGGGAAAAGACTTGTGCTTGCGGTCTACTAATACTGCCATCTCCACTTTATGCGGTAGTACCTCCAACAGGGGTTTGCAGGCATAAAATAAAGTGCGGCCCGTATTGCCTACGTCATCAGTAACAATGATGGTTTTACCTTCCAGCTCCGATAGTTGCATACCCACCACTACCGGTTGCGACAGGGGCTCTGCGGGATTAAGGCGAATGTGCGTGAGGCGAATAGCGGTAGAACCCGCCTGCGCCTCCAGTTCAGGCATCAGCAAACGGGCAAAGGTCATGCCGTTGTTGTTCACGCCGGCTAAGATGATCTCGGAAACTCCATAGTTGTTTTCGAGTATCTCAATGGCCAATCGCTGTATCTTCTGGATAATCTGCCGGTGGTTGAGTATTTTCATACCGCTGCGGTTGTGTTATACCTTCGGCGCGAAGATAGCGATTATTCACTGAATACCACTAAGCCGTCTGTGAGGGGATCCAGCTCGCTCAGCAGGGCGTCGAGCCAAGCTTCGCCGCCGCGAAGCCAATAAGGCAAAAAATTGTCGTGTCGCTCTTGAAGGCCGTTCCCGGGGAATAACTTGTCTTTTAGTGCCCGTATCTGATTGACGGCCACCTCATGCCGCTGTTTTTCAGCGCGTAACAGCCGGTCTTCCAAGCTTTCCAATACTTTGCTCTGGCGAGCATACTCAGCCATTACGGCCTTGGCCAGTGTGGGGTCGTGCGCTTCGGCCTTGGCGGCAATTTGCTCAAAAATTTGAGCGAAGGAGGCTTTCTCTTCGGCCAAACTGAGGGCGCCCGAACTGTGTTTGGCTATATATTTTCGGATGAGGGCGTCAGTATCTTCCAGCAGGTCGGTTAGAGAAAGGCCCAGTTTGTCCATCCGTTTTACTGCGCCCTGATCGATCCAAAGAGCTGAATTTCGGCGAATAAGCACTGGGAACGGAATACCAAAATGCTCAAACTGCGCCCGGCGCTCCAGCCAGTAGGCCAACTCGCCGCCTCCGCCCACGTAGGCCAAATTGGGCAGTATGGATTCCTGGTAAAGTGGACGTACTACTACATTGGGACTAAACCGCTCGGGGTATTGCTCCAATTCTGCCTGCATCTCTGCCTCTGAAAAGTGTAGATCGGTATTAACCACTGTAAAATGCCCTTCAGGTTGGCGCTCTATGCGCTCGCGGAGGCCGGGGCGCAGGTAAAACAGGTTGATGTCGCGGGCGTGAGCCTGAGGGCCAAAGCCCAGCGCTGTTTGCACTTCGGCCTGGGTAGCTTCCACCAATGTGCGCGACGGGCTCTCCATGAGTTCGCGTTGCATGACGGGTAAAAAGGCGCGTTTCAGTTCGGGCACGTTCATATCAATAACCAACAGCCCTTTTTCGCCTAAGAATGAATCGATGAGCTGGGCGGTAGCTAAGCCATACCTACCATGCCCCTCGTATGCAGCGCGAATGCGCGCAAGGGCCTCAGCAGCGGCATCTCCCGCGCCCAGCACGGCCGTCAGCTCCTCCAGCACAGCCGCCAGTGCAGCCGTCGACATCATGCCTGTAGCGCCCTGCTCTCCGCTTTGCCAGGCAATGGTTTTGCCAAACAAATGGGCGTGGTTGATTTCTTCAAAATCATGATCTTCAGCCCCAAGCACAAACATCGGTACGAAAGTATAAGCCGGGTAAGCTGACGCAAGCCGTTGTGCAAGGTTGATGGTAGAGACGGCCTTATATATAAAATACAACGGCCCCAGCAACAAGGACGGCTGATGCGCTGTGGCTACGGTAAATGTATCAGGCTGGGCAAGTTTCGCAATTTGTGCCGTCGAGGCAGCCGAACGGCGGGTAAAAGCCCCATATTGGTTTTCCAGCACCCTGATCAGCAGTTCCCGATCGACGGGGTGCGACTTACGGGCCTCAATGGCATTGGAAAAAGCTTCTATAGCAGGCTCATGGACGTAAAAAGGCCGAAGTGCCGGATGGAGCTGAATGTAAGCCAGGTCGCGGGGGGCAATACCGGGCGTCGATTGGAAAGGAATGCGGGTAACGTTCATTATTCAAGATCAAAATCAACTGGGGAAAGTCCCGCTCAATAAAGCGCCCAAAGTGACAATTGGTTGAGTAACGGAGGAAAATTTCGGGCCTGCCGGCAGTAGCAGGCCCGAAAATACAGGCTATGCGCCCGTCAGAATGATATATAATGTATAGGCCACGGCAGGTAGCCAGCCTAGGAAGGATACGCCTACAATAAGGCCGGCGCCAAGCAGTGTCAGCACCAGCGAAATCCAGAAGCGGGTGGTAAAATCGCCCTCGTAGAGGTACATGGCCAGAGGCGGTAGCAGTATGGCCAAAATGATCAGGAGCACCAGTTCTTCATCGCCGGCGGCGCGGGCGTCGCGCAGGCGTTGACGCAAGTCTTGGCGCATGGTTTTGCGTTGCTGACGCTTCTCACGAGCCGACAGTTGAGCCGTTTCCGCAGCAGGCGCTACGGCCGTTTCGGCAGCAGCCGGGCGAGGCGCCAAGGCCGCCTGTACCGGCGACGGGCAAAGCAACCAGATAGCGCCCAATAACATCATCACTTTTAAGAAGTTCATTTTCAATTATTTTGGTGGTTATATAAAGTTTAAAACAAGGAAGCAGCCTCACGGCGCACAGCGCCCTGTGCAATGGCAATGGGATCGGAATCGCGCTGCTCCAGCACGGTAAACAGGGCGCGGGCGAGGTCCTGGCTCTTAGCCTGGGCATCGAGCTTACCTGCTACTACGTCAATGAGTTGGCTGCTATCGTCGCGGGCTGCCTTTACAATTTGCCAGAGCTGCTCGCTGACGTACACCTGCTGGGAGATGTTGTGTTCGTACTCCTGTTGAATGGCCAGCATGAGCGCAATGCGAAATAAAGCGGCCGGCTGGTCGTCGACCCGGTGCCGCAAAACCAGGCCGGGAATGGCTATGCGCTCACAAAACAGAGCCAGACGCTCGTAAGCCTGCAACCGCAAAGGCAAAGTAGCCGACTGACGCGACTGCTGCAATTCCAATTGGCGCACTGCCATCTGGCCTGCGTACTGCTGGCGCAACACATAATAAACGGCAAAGCCTACTGCTGCCGCAGGAACGGCCAGGCGGAGTATCTCCAGCAAAAAAGACCAAACATTCTCCATATAATTTGCTTTGGCATTGAATGACGGGCAAAAATAAGCCCTTATCTGAAAAAAAAGCCACCATCAAACCAAATCCGTGTCTATAATGTTATCAGCATGATTATTTTTGTGGCATTCAATTAACACAAAGGAGTACAATATGGCTGCCGTAGATACCAGCGTACAACCCCTTGCGCTCACTGAAGGCGCACTCAGACAGTTGAAGCGCATCCGTGAAGAACAGCATATCCCTGCTGATCACGGCCTGCGCGTGGGCGTCAAAGGTGGCGGTTGTTCGGGCTTTTCTTACATCCTCGGCTTTGACCTGCCTCAGGAAAACGACGAGCGCTTTACCATAGACGGCATTGAAGTGCTGATGCAGAAATCGCATGCTATTTATTTGTTGGGCATGGAAATCGACTGGGCTGAGGGCCTCAACAACCGGGGCTTCACGTTCAACAATCCCAATGCGACAGATACCTGTGGCTGCGGAACATCCTTCTCTGCATAATTTGCGCGCCGCGCCTGCAAATCCGGCCGGAT
>CAYOTJ010000075.1:0-3155 GCA_964406855.1 uncultured Saprospiraceae bacterium | reverse complement strand
CTTCATACCGCGCATCGGCAGGTTTTGTGCACGGAGGCTCGCATAAACCTGCGGTTCATGCACAAAACCTGCCGGCGCATACTATAATTATGTCGTTTAACCGATAAATGCGCTTGCCGCATGTGCCTCTTGGACTAATCGGCGTATTTTTGAACGTAAATTCTCAACCAAATCAAAGACTTCATGAAGCAATTATTACTTGCTCTTACGCTGGGCCTGTTTGCAGCCCCCCTGCTTGCCCAGGAAGCCATCTGGACGGAAGACTTCTCTCGCGGCCTCTTCGGCTGGGAAGTAAATACCATCCGGTGCGGCAACAATACCGGCCCTAACTTAGGCACCTGGCAACTGACCTCGGCCATCGTTCTGGGCGAAGAAACGACAGGCGAAGAGCTGGGTGTTACTGCTTATTTCAGCTTCCTCAACCCCAATGAGTATACGGCTCAGTTTGTGGTAGAAGGCGATGAAGAATACGGCACCGTCTACAGCCGCTACGCCTTCGAAGGCAATGTACTGGTTAGCCAGATTGATACGGCTGCCCTCAACCTGGCCGGCGTTACCAACAACATTCAGGCTAACGGCATTGTACTCTCGGCAGCTAATACCAATGTATTGCCGGAAAATGCCGCCGATGCCCGCGACATCGTGAAGATACTGTATGGTGCCGGGCGTCCTGAGGTTACGTTCAGCAACAATGGCACTACCCTCACCATCTCTACGTTGGGCGGTTTGATCCAATTCATCTACACCAAAGACAGCGACTGCGGCGCCATCTGGACCTGGACGCCCAACGGCAACTATGGTTTTGGCGTGTTTAACATTGCCCCTAACAGTACCATACAGTCGACGACCCGCACCAATGGCGTAGCTTCTACGAATTTTGTTTATCAGTCTTCATTGGGCAGCACCACGTATAACCCCGGTTCGCCTCCGTACCCTCAGTACGTTACGGAGCTGATTTCACCTGTAATTGACATCTCGGCTGCCGATCGTGCATTAGAGGTAGAATTTACTCAGGCCGTGGCTTACCTCAATACGCCTACCGACGCCCCGTCCAACAACCTGGGCACGCGGGTGCGTTCTTCCTTCGCCATCAGCAGCGACGGGGGCGAAACATGGGGCCCGGCCATCGACGCCAACGCCACACTTGCTCCGAACGCCACCCGCCGCAACCGCGTAAACTTCCCCATCCCATCGAGCGATGTGAATGGCTCCAGCGAAATCCGCATCAAGTTTACATTCGCTACCGACTTTTACTTCTGGCTGCTGGATGACATCGTTATCAAGGAGCGCGTAGGCTATGACATGCAGGTCAACCGCAACTTCTTTGCCATTGCGCCCAACGCCGTTACGCCGGTGAGCCAGGTGGGAGACATGTCTTTCTTAGCCGACATCCAGAACAACGGCGGTCTTACGGCCAACAACGTAGTGCTCAACCTCAGTGTGACCAATACGACTACGGGCGAGGAAGTATACAACTCCAACAATAACTACGGTGCCATCGTACCCGACTCGGTTGCCGAGAACTCCATCTTTGGCGAAGCGCTTCCGGGCAGCAACCTCGAAACGGGCGTATACCAGGGTCGTTACCTGATCTCGCACGCCAATACCGACGAGCGGCCGGCCAACGATACCATTGCCTTCCAGTTTGTAGTCAGTGATACGCTCTTTGCCAAGGAACTGGGCCGCACCCGCGGCGTAGCTCCCGCCGCCGATGACAGCTACTACTATGGCAACTGCTTCTATGTGCCCAATGGCGACGGCTACTATGCCCGCCACTTCACTTTTGCCGTAGACAATGCCAGCGCCGTACCCGGCGTAGCCGTGAACCTCTTCCTCTACGAGTGGGTAGGCGACCTCAATGAAAACCTCGTAGCCGACCCGGATGAATACGCCGGCCCGGTGGCTTTCAACGAATATACCTTCTCGGGCTCCGAAACGAATACAACCCTCATTACGGTGCCTGTAGACATCGAAGGCAACGGATATCCGTTGGCTGATGAAACCTACTACTTAGCCGTTATGCAGTATGTAGCGGCTGCCGACCAGCCCCTGTTTATGTCGGCCAGCGAAGCCTTCAACTATGGCGCTATGGTATTCGTTACCGACTCATTGGATGCGCCCCAGTACGCCAGCGTGCTTTCGGTAGGGCAAGCCGACCAGCCTGAGTTTAGCACGGTGGGCTTTGGCCGCGGCATTGTGCCGGTGATGCGCATGAGCATTGGCAACAACCCCGATCTCAGTGGCGAACCGATTGTGGGCGTTGCTGATCCGCTGCCGGTAGAAAACCTCCTGAAGGTGTTCCCGAACCCGGCCAATACGGAGTTTACGCTCGAATTGAAGATGGCCGAAATGGCGCCTTGGGCTGAAATCCGCTTCTTTGACCTCACGGGCCGGATTCTCTTCCAGCGCCGCTATAACCAGATCGAAGAAGGCCGCTTCACTTATGACGTAGCCGGCCTGCCCAACGGAACGTACTTCATCCAACTGAATACGGAACAGGGCACGCGTTCGGAGCGCGTAGTGGTTCAGCACTAATCGGGTTCAGGAACGGCCATCCGGCTGTTTGCATTTGAACGACAACAACCCGGGCTTTCGGTTCTCCGAAGGTCCGGGTTGTTTGTTTTGAGGAAGTGGGATGTAGCCAATGCGGAGTGCGGCGCCGCGAAAGGGATAGAAGCGGTATGGGCCCGACCTCAAAAGCGTACCCGGCCGGCAAGTAAACGGGCCCATAAGAGCGGATAGCCCGACCCCCGGCCCTGAAGTAGCGGCAAAGGTTGGGGCAAGATGACTATGGGCCGGGGGATTCGCCCTAAAAAACCCATCTTACCCACCGTGAATGGGTCGGTTGCGCAGCCGGAGATGCCCGCCTTCCCGCCCGGTGATGACGGCTTGTATCTCGGCCATGACGGACAGTGCGATGCCCTCGGCGCCCTCGGCCCCGATGTCGAGACCTACGGGTGCGTGCACGGCAGCCAATTGAGCTGCGGTGGGGTGAAAATCGGTTTCTTCGGCCAGCTCGCTGAGCAGTCGATCGTATTTTTTGCGGGGGCCAAGTATACCTATATAAGGTAGGTTGAGAGCCAGTAAGCCGGGGAGTAACTCTTTCTCGTAGTTGTAGTTGTGGGTCATGAGAAGGGCGTAGGTGCGGTCGTCCC
>CAYOTJ010000074.1:0-11091 GCA_964406855.1 uncultured Saprospiraceae bacterium | reverse complement strand
GCGCGCAGCGTAGTCTCTACTTTGTGGAGCGTCAATGAGTCGGCAAGCTGCGCGCTGGCAGGGCATTTTTATGAGCAGTTGGGCGCCGGCAGCCGCAAGGGCGAGGCGCTCGCCATAGCCAAGCGCACTTATATAGAGGGCAGCGACCCCCTGTCGGCGCATCCGGTATACTGGGCGGCTTATCATGTTTCGGGCAACGACCGCCCGTTGCAGCGCCCGCGCTCATGGGCCTGGATATTGCTGCTGGCCCCCGCAGCCTGGTTGGGCCGGCGCTTTGCCGGCCGTTTTCCCGGCATTAAGCGCAGCAGCCGGCAACCGGAATGGAACAACCGCCACAATATGGCTTAAAAGATTTTTTTTATGGGCCCCGCCGCATAACATTCACCCCTCCATCATCCTGCGCGGCGCCGGGTGCTCCGCTCTTATGGCCTGCTGCCTGCGCCCTTTGGGGGCCGCAAGGCAGCAGGCCATACCGCTGCGCCCCCTGGTCCGGACAGCAAAGGCGTTTTGCCGGGGCTTCGCCGGTGGCGGCCACAGGCGAAGGGTAAGGGAACGGCCCCGCCAAGCGCCTCTGCCTCTTAGTTGAAGCGGCGGTAGTAATAGTCGGGTAGCCAGCGGGCGTCTTCGGTGGTTTGGTTGAGGCTGAACCGCACAAACACCTGGGCGCCTACATTGGTCATGCGGGACTCCCGCTTGATGCTGGGGGTCATATCAATTTCACCATAAGCTTCCAAACCCAGCGTCAGCTTTTTATCCCGGTCCATGGTTTTGCCGCCGCCCACGCGCAGGGCAAAAAGGCTGCCCTTGGGGTCGCCCAAAGGCTCCTCGGGAGCGAAATAGGTGCCTACCAGATCGCGGGCGTCTTTATGGCCAATGCTATTGACAAGAGTGTTGGCGCCGAAGCCTTTATCCCAAATGAACTTATATCCCCCCAGAAAGTAGCAGGAAAAGGTTTTGTCGAAGGAGAAGAACTCTTTTCCTAAGCCGGCCGTAACGGCAAAAGCCATCTTTTCGTAAGTAGAGGACGAACTCATCGCCTCTCCCATAACCATGATGGGCCAGTCGCGGTGGGTAACCATACCCGAAAAGCCAAAGCGGAGCTGATTGAAGTGCTGGCGGAGTTCAAAGTCTTGTTCGAAGGTCTCCCAGGTGTAATCATCCTGGTGGGTAATGCGGATCGTTTCGTACAGGTTGCGCAGTTCGGTGGTCTCAAATCGAGTCTGGTGGTAAAGGCGCGATGCGCCTACATTCATGCCGATGCTGAAGCGGAGGGCCTGAGCGGGCAAGTGGGCGTTAAACGCCAAAAGCAAAGCAGCGGTAATTAACCAGGTAGGGATACTTTTGATCATGTTGCGGAGTTGAATACACATGCGAAGTTAGCCAATTTTTTAGCTATCTAATGGGGTTGAGCCTGATTTTAGACGATAGCAGGCGCGTTGGGGTACTATTTTTTTAGCTTTTGCCAATAAAGCGTCATTTGCAGGTCAAAAAGTGGTTATCTTGCTACCCGTTTTTGAGCAACCATCGAAAGAATTATCTTCATGAGCATGAGTTATTTTATCAGCGGTATTCAGCAGGTAGGCGTTGGAGTGAGAGATGCAGATGAAGCCTGGGCCTGGTATCGCCGGCATTTTGGCGTAGACGTGCCCGTGTTTTCAGAGCGCGCACAGGCCAAATTGATGAAAAACTATACCGGGCAGGAAGTGCGCAGCCGCTATGCCATCCTGGCCCTCAATCTTCAGGGCGGCGGCGGCTTTGAAATATGGCAGTACACCTGCCGCCAACCCGAGGCGCCGGTTAGCCCCGCTCAGATGGGCGATCTCGGCATTTTTGCCGCCAAAATCAAATGCCCCGATGTGGATATGGCCTATCAGGAGCTTAAAACTTCAGGGGTAACCATTCTGGCCGAGCCTCATTCGCTCGAAGGCGTAAAATCCTGCTTCGTGCTGGATGTATACGGTAATGTTTTTCAGTTGGTGGAAGCCGGCGACTGGTTTCAACGCCGCAATCAGCTCACCGGCGGCATTTACGGCGCGGTCATAGGGGTGAGTAAGATAGAGCCCGCCTTAGCTTTGTACCGCGATATCTTAGGATACGACGAAGTCGTTTACGACTGCACGGGCGAGTTCGCCGAGCTTTCCGCTCTGCCGGGCGGGCGCAGGCAGATGCGGCGCGTGTTGCTGCGCCATCGCGAGGAGCGGGCAGGGGCCTTCTCCTGCCTGTTGGGGCGCAGCGAGCTGGAACTCATAGAAGTGCAGGGCGAAGCGCCCGTGAAAATTTACCACAACCGCTTCTGGGGCGACCTCGGCTTTATCCATTTGTGCTTTGATGTTAATAATATGGACGCCCTCAAACAGCGCTGCTTAGCAGGAGGGTTCCCCTTTACCGTCGATAGCCAAAATAGCTTCGATATGGGGGAAGCCGCAGGGCGTTTTACCTATACAGAAGATCCCGACGGCACCTTGATCGAGTTCGTAGAAACCCACCGGGTGCCCATCGTCAAGAAGATTGGCTGGTACCTCGACCTGCGCAAGCGCGACGCTCGCCGCCCGCTTCCGCGCTGGATGGTGAAAGCTATGGGCCTGAGCCGCAACAAGAAATAACGGGAAACTTTTTGTTGACCCGCCTTGTTGTCATAAGGAATAGGCCCTAAAGCCAACAACCTTATTTTTTATGTATTACGCGCGTCGATCGGTTTTGTGCACAAGAGGTCTGGATAAACACATACATCTGCTCACAAAGCCTGCCGGCGCAAATTCAAATGGGCTTGTGCCACAAGTCCTGTGTTTTATTTATGGCAAAATATAAGCGAAAAAAAGCCGGCGAAGCCGGTGAAAAACTGTCTGCACCCAAACTCCAGCAAGCCATTTTGGAATTGTTTCAACGCCATCCCAAAAAGCAGCTCAATCCCCGGCAGGTCATCAAAAAACTCGGCATCGATAACAATAAAGACGCCGTACAGCACGCATTGGAACAACTGGCGGAATCCCGGCAGTTGGTAGCCCTCGACGATTTTAAATTCAAACTGCGGGCCGAAGCAGGCGCGGGCCTGACCAAAACGCTGCGCGAAGGGCGGGTAGACATGACCCGCTCCGGCGCTGCCTACATCGTTTGCGAGGGCATGGACCAGGATGTGTTTGTAGGATCCCGCTACCTCGGCAACGCTATGCACGGCGATATCGTGAAGGTGAAAGTATGGCAGGCGCGGGGCCGATTCCGGCCCGAAGGCGAGGTCGTGGAAGTAGTTGAGCGCGCTTCTGAGCACTTTGTAGGGCTCATCCACGTCTTCCGCAGCTTTGGCATTGTAGGTCTCGACAGCAACCAACCCATAGATGTGCTGGTGCCGCTGGAGCAGCTTAACGGCGCCCGCGACGGCGATAAGGTAGTCGTGAAGATCACCCAGTGGTCGGCTCCGGGCAGCCCCGCTAACCTCACCGGCGAAGTGACCGCCGTGCTGGGCAAACCCGGCAGCAGCGATGTGGATATGCAGGCCATACTCATCAACAACGGGTTCCATATTTCCTTCCCGAAAGAGGTGATGCGCGAGGCCGAAGGCCTGCCGGCCGCCATCAGCGATCAGGAGATAGCCCTCCGGCGCGATTTCCGCGATGTGCTCACCTTTACCATCGACCCCATCGATGCCAAAGACTTCGACGATGCCATATCGCTGCGCTATCTGGAAGAGGGTAGGGTAGAGGTAGGCGTACACATTGCCGATGTGAGCCATTACGTGAAACCGGGTTCGTCTTTAGACCAAGAAGCTTACCAGCGCTCCACCTCGGTTTATCTCGTAGACAGGGTATGCCCTATGCTGCCCGAACGGCTCTCCAACGAGCTTTGCTCGCTGAGGCCCAACGAAGACAAGCTCACCTTTTCGGCGGTGTTTATCTTCGATGCCGGCCATAAGGTAGTAGGCCGCTGGTTTGGCAAAACGGTCATCCACTCCGACCGCCGCTTTGCCTATGAGGATGTACAGCAAATACTCGAAACCGGCGAGGGCGACCATGCCGAAGCCCTCAAACTGCTCAATACCATTGCCAAAAAGCTGCGCGATCGCCGCTTCCGGCAGGGGTCTATCGACTTCGACTCGGAGGAGGTGCGCTTCCGCCTCGACGAGAATGGCGTACCCATAGCGGTGTACGTCAAAGAGCGCAAAGACGCCCACATGCTCATCGAGGATTTTATGCTGCTGGCCAACCGCGAAGTGGCAGCCCTTATCGGCCGCAAAGAAGTGGGCAATAAGGTGAAAATCCCCTTCGTATACCGCGTACACGACGAACCCGATATGGAGAAGGTGGCCGAACTGGCCCGCTTCGCCGCTGAGATGGGCTTTGAAATGGACATACGCAGCGCCAAAGGCGTGGCCAAAGCTTACAATGCGCTGGTGGAAAAGGCCCGCACCGAGCCGGGGCTGCGCATGTTGGCGCCCTTAGCCATACGCACTATGGCCAAAGCGGAATACAGCGTGGAAAACATCGGGCACTACGGGCTGGGCTTCAGCCACTACGCCCACTTTACCTCGCCCATACGGCGCTACAGCGACGTGCTGGCCCACCGCATACTGGAACGCAATCTGGGGCGCGGCCAGCTTTATCAAACCGATGCCGCCAAGCTCGAAGAGCAGTGCAAGCACATCTCGCGGCAGGAGAAGCGCGCCGCCGACGCCGAACGCGAAAGCATCAAGTACAAACAGGTGGAATTCATCACCAAGCACCTCGGCGAGGTCTTTACCGGGGTGGTGAGTGGTATGGCCGACTTTGGCGTGTTCATAGAGCTGCTCGACAGCCGCTGCGAGGGGATGATCCCGTTCGACCGCCTGCCCGAAAGCTTTGAGTTTGAAAATGGCAGGCTCAGCATCCGCGGCCGCCGAACAGGCCGCCGACTGCGCATGGGCGATGAGATCAAGGTGCGCATCACCGATGCCGACCTCCAGCGCCGCCGCATAGAAATGGACTGGGAAGAAGGCCCGGCCCAGCCCGAAGGGGCTGTACCCGAGCCGGAACGCCGCCATTTTGGGCGCCAATACCCACAGGATGAACCCCGCAGAGGCGAGCGCAAAGGCGCAACCCGCAAAGAAGGATCCCGCAAAGGAGGCCCTCGGGTAAAGGGTAACCCCAACCCGGCTAAAGCCATTAGAAATAAAAAGCGCAAATCTTAAACAGCACCGCCCATGCAGGATCCCTACAGGCATCAGGGAATGCGCCGAAAATTAGTAACGGCCCTGCGCGAGCGCGGCATACACGACGAGCGCGTACTGGAAGCCATAGGCGCCCTGCCCCGGCATTTTTTCCTCGATGCAGCCTTTGAAGAATGGGCTTATGAAGACAAACCTTTTCCCATAGGTTGCGAGCAAACCATCTCGCAACCCTATACCGTAGCTTTTCAAACGGCCCTGCTGGATGTGCGCCCCCGCATGAAGGTATTGGAAATAGGTACCGGATCGGGCTACCAGGCCGCCGTGCTGGCGCTGCTCAAAGCGCGGGTCTTTACCGTCGAACGGCATAAGCCCCTGCATCAGCGGGCCCGCGCTATGCTCGATGCTTTAAAGCCCGGCAATGTGCGCTGTTATCACCGCGACGGCTATTTAGGGCTGCCCGAGTTTGCGCCCTTCGACCGGATTCTCGTCACAGCGGGGGCTACTGAAGCTCCTCCTGCGCTCTTACAGCAGTTGGCCGTAGGCGGCGTTATGGTTATCCCTGTGGGCGAAGATGTGCAACACATGCGCCGCATCGTGAAGGTGGGCGAAGCCGACTTCCGGGAGGAAGACAAAGGGCAGTTCCGGTTTGTGCCCTTTGTCAAAGGTATCGGTTAGTTGAGCGCCGTCCGGCCTTGCGCGCTAAAGCTTATCGATGGATGCGCACAGCAGCCCGAAGATGTCGTCGATGGCGCCTACGCCATTGATCTGCTCGGCCTTGCCTTTGGCGGCATAATAATCGAATACAGGCGTGGTTTCACGGCGGTATACGGCTATGCGGTTGGCAATGATTTCGGCATCCTGGTCGTCGGCCCGGCCGCTCATTTTGCCGCGTTGCAGCAGCCGCTCAATGATTTCAGCATCAGCTACTTCGAGCATAAGGAGGGCTGATACTTCGTTGCCGTTTTCGGCCAGCAGATTGTCGAGGGCTTCGGCCTGAGCTACCGTGCGGGGAAAGCCGTCGAAGATGTAACCCTCTACATCGGGGTTGGCTTCCACTTTGTTGCGGAGCATACCTATGGTGACGGAGTCGGGCACCAGTTCGCCTTTTTCAATGTAGCTTTTGGCTTCCAGCCCCAGGGGGGTGTTGTTGCCCATTTCGTAGCGAAACAGATCGCCGGTGCTGATGTGCAGCAGTTCGTATTTTTCTACCAGCTTGGCCGCTTGCGTGCCTTTGCCCGAACCCGGAGGGCCGAAAAGAATCAAATTGATCATCGTTTGGTCTGGTTTTCGTTTTTGTCTGCTTTGGTCGTATTTGGTACGGGCGGTTGAGCGAAAGTAAAGTGTTTTGTGCAAAAGTCCATACGACCCCTGAAAATGCGCGCAGGGGTAATACCGGCCGCAGGGGGCTTGTGAAGAACGATTGACTAAACAGGCGGGCAATAGGCAAATAATGTCGGTTGAGGGGCGAGACTTGAAGGCAATAATTCAAATAAAATTTTTCTCAAAAAAAAGAGGGCTGACTCATTTTGCTGTTGCTTACGCTTACGTCGGCGCGCTTGTTTGGAGGGGCCAAGCCTTCCCGTTGTTGCACAGGCTGCGGCCTGCGTGTAAGCGGAGCCGCGTGAGGGACAGCAGTTTTTACCCGGCTGAGGCACGAAGACGTTTACCCGACCGAGTGCAACGAGGGCGTGGCGGTACCCGGAAGAGCGCAGCGAAGATTTTTACCCGACCGAGCAGAGCGAGGGCGTGGAAGCCGACTAGCGCAGCGACGGCGGACGTGGTGGTAGCCGACTAGCGAAGCGACGGCGGACGTGGCGGTATAGGCGCGACCCCCCCAAGGGAGCGTCTATAATAGCGGATGGCCCGACCCCCGCGCGCCGGAGTGCCGGCCCATGAGAAGGCCGGCGTATGCGCGGGGGCACGCCCAAAGCACAAATAAAACAGCCGCCGCCTTGTATATAGTTCTCCAAGCCAAGATTTGTGAATCCTGACTTGCTCTTTTTCCGTCTGGCGGCGTTAAAAAGCCTCGCCATAGCTTAGGCTATGTCTGCGTTTTTTGCCTTGCCAGCCCAAAAAATAGCGGCGTCATTTTTTCACTCATCTTAACTTGGAGAACTATAGAAGACGCCGGCTGTTGTTGAGGGCCCGCCAGGGGGCTGTTTACCGGATGAACATCATCTCGCGGTACTTCACCAGGGGCCATTCCTGGTCTTCGACGAGGTACTCCAGCCGGTCGATGTATATGCGTATGTCCTCCATGAGCGGCTTCACCTTGTGGCAGTAGGCGTGGGCGCGCTTTTCGGCGTCTTCGATCTGGTTGGCGGCCTGTCGGGCTTCGCGCATCTTATCTACGGCGCCTTTGGCGAGGTTGGTATTTTCGAGGATGCGCTGGAGCAGGTCCCATTGCGGCTGGTAGGCCGTTTTGGGGAGTTCCAGCACCTGAAGCTGGGAGATGCTGTCGGCGAGGGTCGATTGGTAGCGGAATACGGCGGGCAGGATGTGGTTGACGACCATTTCGCCTAAGGTGCGCGACTCAATTTGCAGCTTTAGCACGTAGTTTTCGCACATGACGTCGTAGTGGGCGTGCAACTCCCGCTCGGTGAATACGCCCGAGCCGGCAAAGAGCTTGCGCGCGGCTTTGCCGAGGTAGGCGGCGATGGCGTCGGGGGTGTTGGGCGTATTGCTGAGGCCCCGGCGGGCGGCTTCGGCCTTCCACTCGTCGCTGTAGTTGTCGCCCTCGAATCGGATGGGCTTCGACTCGGCGATGTATTGGCGCAGCACGGCGAGGATGGCCTGGTTGAGGTCGGTTTTTTTCTTTTTGAGCTGCTTGTCTACTTCTGCTTTGAAGTCCTGTAATTGTTTGCCCACGATGGTGTTCATCACCGTCATGGGGGCGGCGCAGTTCATGGAAGAGCCCACCATGCGGATTTCAAACTTATTGCCGGTGAAGGCAAAGGGCGAAGTGCGGTTGCGGTCGGTATTGTCGCGTTCGAGGTCCGGGATTTTGCTGAGCAAGTTCAGCACTTCCTGTACGCTGTCTTTGCCGTCGGCGTCGCCGGCTTCGACATCATCGAGCAGGCGGCTCATGGTTTCGCCGAGGAAGGCCGATATGATGGCGGGGGGCGCTTCGTTGGCGCCTAAGCGGTGGTCGTTGGAGGCCGATGCCACGCTGGCGCGCAGGAGGTCGGCGTAGCGGTAAACGGCCTGGATGGTGCACACAAAGAAGGTGAGAAACTGGAGGTTTCGGCCGGGCTGCTTGCCGGGGCTGAGGAGGTTTTTACCGGTGTCGGTGGCCATCGACCAGTTGTTGTGCTTGCCCGAGCCGTTGACGCCGGCAAAGGGTTTTTCGTGCAGCAGCACCCGGAGGCGGTGGCGCAGGGCCACGCGATCCATGACGTCCATCAGGAGCTGGTTGTGGTCGACGGCCACGTTGACCTCCTCAAACATGGGGGCCAGTTCGTATTGGCCGGGGCCGACTTCGTTGTGGCGGGTGCGCACGGGGATGCCCAGTTTGTGGCACTCGGTTTCGAGGTCGCGCATGAAAGCCAGTACCCGGGCCGGGATGGAGCCGAAGTAGTGGTCTTCGAGTTGCTGGCCTTTGGGAGAGTGTTTGCCCAGCAGGGTGCGGCCCGTGAGCAGCAGATCGGGGCGGGCGTTGAAGAAGGCTTCATCTACGAGGAAGTATTCCTGCTCCCAGCCCAAGGTGGCATGCACCTTATTGACGTTGGGATCGAAGAGCTTGCATACCGGCACAGCGGCCTGCTCTAAGAAGGCCTGCGAGCGCAGCAGGGGAAGCTTGTAGTCGAGCGAGTCGCCGCCGTAGGTAACAAAAATGGTGGGAATACAGAGCGTTTTGCCGGAACCGCTCTCTAAGATAAAAGCCGGAGAGGAGGGGTCCCAGGCGGTGTAGCCCCGCGCCTCAAAGGTGGAGCGCAGGCCGCCTCCGGGGAAACTGGATCCATCGGGCTCCTGCTGCACTAAGGCCGAGCCGCTAAACTCTTCGATGACGCTGCCGTCGGGGCGAAGGGTGAAGAAGGAGTCGTGTTTTTCGGCGGTGCGCCCGGTGAGAGGCTGGAACCAGTGGGTGTAGTGGGTGGCGCCAAGGTCCATGGCCCACTTTTTCATGCCGGCAGCTACGGCGTCGGCTTGCACCCGGGAGAGCTTGACGCCATCGCGGATGGCGGCCTGCACATGCCGGAAGGTTTCGTCCGACAGGTAGTCGCGCATGCTGTCTTCGTGGAAAACATTGCTGCCAAAAAATTCGGAGATGCGGCCTGCGGGCATACTTACCTGCTCAAGGGCGCTGTTGTCGCGATTGGCAATGATGTCCAAGGCGCTAAATCTGGAAATGCTCATTTTTGCGGCGTATTTATTGTGTTTGCGCCGGCAGTTTTTGTGCGATGGGCTCTCAGATTTCTCCGCAGCCTTATGCACAAAACCTGCCTACGCGCGGTATGTTGTGTTTGCGCCGGCAGTTTTTGTGCGATGGGCTGCCAGATTTCTCCATGCTCCCTGCACAAAACCTGCCTGCGCAGTATACGCTGCAAAATTACGCTTTATTGTTTATTTCTCCGCGTAAACACTGATGCTGTAAATGCCGAGTTTGTCGTTAAAAGTGGCTACTTCCTCCTCGTTGAGGTAGCGTTGGAGCAATTCCAAAGGCAGGGTGATGGGCCGCTTTTTTTGTATGTTGAGGTTGTGGAAGCCAGCCTGGCGGATGACGTCGAGGTAGTCTTCCATTTGTATGGCGCCCGATACGCAACCGGCATACATGGAGGCGTCGTGGCGAAGGCCATCGGGGATTTCGCCATCCACTACGATGTCTGAAATGCTGATGTGGCCGCCGGGCTTGAGTATGCGGAGGGTTTCGGCGAAAGCGCGGGGCTTGTCGGGCACGAGGTTAAAGACGCAGTTGCTCACCACTACGTCGGCGGTATTGTCGGGCAGCGGTATGTTTTCAATGTCGCCGGCTACAAACTCCACGTTGGTATAGCCTAATTTGGCTGCATTCTGGCGGGCGCGGTCGATCATATCGGGGGTGAAATCAACGCCGATGACGCGGCCGGTATCGCCGGTTTCGGCCCGGGCCACGAAGCAGTCGTTGCCGGCGCCCGAGCCCAGATCTACTACGGTGTCGCCGGGGTGTATGGCGGCAAATTCGGTGGGCAGGCCGCAGCCTAAGCCCAGGTCGGCGCTCTGCTGATAGCCGCTGAGGTGGGTATAGTCTTCGGCCATGACCGAGTAGGCAAGCTCCTCGCTGCTGTCGGCGGGGCTGCAACACGATACGACTCCGCAGCAGGATGCGGCATTGCGGCCCTCGGATTCGCGCGCGATCCGGCCGTATTTTTCCTGTACTACTTGCTTGACGTCCATAAGTATATGATTAAGACGGGTGAATAATCTGCATTAACAGCACTTGCCCCCGGCATCGGGCAGCGCTTCGGCTTTGATGGCGGCTACCCATTCTTCCAACTGGGCCAAGGCCGGCGTAAGGGTTGCCCAGTTGATGCAATAACAAGAGCGTACCCCGGAAATTTCACCGGAGATGAACCCGGCCTCTTTAAGCGCTGCCAAATGCTGCGATACGGTGGCTTGCGACAAGGGTAACACATCTACAATCTCGCCGCATATACAAGCGCGCCGTTCGGCTAAGGTGCGCAGAATGAGTATCCTGGCCGGATGCGCAAGCGCTTTGGCTAACTCTGCCAACGATTGCTCTGCCTCCGGGAAAACGCTTTTTTTATTGACCGCCATACGAACAGTTAATTTTATATCGCAAATATACGATGAATAGAAGGCGCTTGTCAAGCTTAGAATACTTTTTTTTTCAAATTTTTTTACTTTTGTATTTTAGAGTGTGTTCGGCGTCTTTGGGGGCGTCGGCTGTTTTTATGAAATGGCGGCCCCGGACAAGGGATGGAGCGGAAGTGCCGACCCCAAGGAGGCACTTGGAG
>CAYOTJ010000073.1:3266-11116 GCA_964406855.1 uncultured Saprospiraceae bacterium | reverse complement strand
TGCCGACTCTAGGGAACAGACTACGGCTATGTACTTCCCTTCCCGATTGAGGCGGTGCGCCAGCGAGTGCAAAAAGGTGGTCTTACCCGTTTGGCGCGGCGCATGAATGAGGAAGTATTGTTTGGCCTCAATGAGCCGCTCAACATCATCGTATATACCCCGGAAAGGATCGACCATATAGTGATCTTCCGGTTTGCATAGTCCGGTGGTGTTGAAAAATCGCTTCATAAACACAAAGATAAGCGATATTTGGCTGAAAACAGTACCTAACGGGCTGTGCTAAAACCCGAAGGTAACATCCGACTCCCTTCAGCAGCCTGCCCCGGGCCAGGGACAGTAGGGAGCTCCCGCGACCGGATGGCCCGGCGCCGCCCGTGGTGATACAGCAAGTAGATGTTATGCGGCGGGCCTCCAAAAAACAACCCGATAAAATAATCCTTGACAAGGGCGGCCAAAGTGTGTACCTTTGCGGCGTTATGCGAATATTCACAGCCAAATGTTTACTGATCTTGTTGGTGTTCAGCGCGCTGGCGCCGCCGCAGTTCAGGGAAGACCTGTCGAGGCTTCCGGCGTTTGTGCTGCATTTTAACGAGCATAAAGCCATCCACCCGGAGATTTCGTTTTGGAGCTATTTGGATATGCACTACGGCAAAAGCGCTGTGCGGCACCAGAACGACCACGACCACAGCCAACTGCCCATGAAAGGGCATGGCGGACATGTGCACGGGCCGGCTCAGGATTGGTTCGCTCTCGACTGGCGGGTAGAACTGACGCAGCCCCCGGCTGTGGACAAAAGCCAGCCGTGCTTTTTTGTCTTTTCCTATTCCTTTGCTCACGCTTACGACATCTGGCAGCCGCCTAAGCGGGCTTAATTCCATTCTTTTGGAAGAGGATGAATAATTTGCGGGCCGCGTTTCTGTCGGTCTGCGCTTCCGCCTGTGCCGTTTTTAGGTAAAGCTTGCCGGGCGTCCTCTTTCCTTCCTCTTTTTTCTTTTTGATCATTAGACTTGTTCATGACCCGCAGAACAAGTCTGTAAGAAACCACATACCCATGTTGGATTCTATTATCCGGCTATCCATCCAGCACAAAGTGATGGTAGCCCTGGGGGCGCTGGCCATTTGCGTATGGGGCGGCTGGGCTTTTTCCCGCCTGCCCATCGACGCCATCCCCGACATTACCAACAACCAGGCGCAGGTGCTGACGGTATGCCCTACCTTAGCTACCACAGAGGTAGAGCAGTTTGTGACGGCGCCCATAGAAAATGCGGTGCGGAGCATACCCGGCGTGGTGGAGCTGCGCTCCATCAGTCGCTTTGGCCTCAGCGTTGTGACCGTCGTCTTTGAAGAGCGCATCGACAAATACTTAGTGCGACAGTTGCTGAACGAGAAGCTGAAGATGGCAGAAGAGCTCATCCCCAGCGGCTTCGGTCGCCCTGAGCTGGCGCCCATTTCTACGGGCTTAGGCGAAATTCTGCACTACCGCATAGAGCCCAAACCCGGCTATGAGCAGCGCTATTCGGCCACCGACCTGCGCAGCATGCAAGACTGGACCGTGAAGCGCCAATTGGCCGGCGTGCCGGGCGTGGTGGAGGTCAACAGTTTTGGGGGATACCTGAAACAGTACGAAGTGGCCGTAACCCCCGAAAAGCTCAAAAGCTTAGGTATCTCCATCACGGAGGTGTACGACGCATTAGCCAATGCCAATGAAAACACGGGCGGGGCCTACATCGAAAAAAACAGCAACGCCTACTTCATCCGGAGCGAGGGGCTGGCCTTGTCGATGGACGACATCCGGCGCATCGTCATCACCAACAAGAACGGGGCCCCCATCCGCATTGGCGATGCAGCCGAGGTACAGTTGGGGCATGCGCCTCGCTATGGGGCCGTAACGCATAATGCCGAGGGTGAGATTGTGCTGGGCATTGTGATGATGCTAAAGGGCGAAAATGCCGCCGAGGTCATCGGACGGGTAAAGGAGCGGTTGGCCCAGATTGAAAGCTCGCTACCCGAGGGCGTACAGATTACGACCTTCCTCGACCGGGAGCGGCTGGTGAACCACACCATCGCCACCGTAGAGAAAAACCTCATCGAGGGGGCGCTCATCGTCATTTTTGTGTTGGTGCTGCTGGTGGGCAATTTCCGGGCAGGCCTCATCATTGCCTCGGTGATTCCGCTGGCCATGCTCTTTGCTTTAGGCATGATGCAACTGATGGGCGTGAGCGCCAACCTGATGTCGTTGGGGGCCATCGATTTTGGCCTCATTGTAGACGGCGCCGTTATCGTGGTGGAAGCCACGCTGCACTACCTGCACACCCGCCTCCATACGCATAGCGGGCACAACCCCGCCGAACCGCTGCGGCTCAGCCAGCAGGAGATGGACCACAGCGTTCGGAAAGCGGCTTCGGGCATCATGCGGTCGTCGGTATTTGGCGTCATCATCATCCTGATTGTGTACTTGCCCATCTTATCGCTGACGGGTATCGAGGGCAAGATGTTTAAGCCCATGGCCCAGACGGTATCCTTTGCTCTGATTGGGGCGCTGCTGTTGTCGCTGACCTATGTGCCCGCCGTTTCGGCCTGGGCGCTGAGCAAAACGATACGGCCCGATGTAACATTGGCCGATCGCATCATCGGCTTTTTTCAGCGGCTGTACCTGCCCGTCTTGCGCTGGGCGCTGGAATGGAAAAAAACCGTATTGGGCGCTACATTAATTGCCTTTGTAGTGGCCATAGCGGCTTTCTTTCGCATGGGGGGCGAGTTTATCCCCACCCTCGACGAGGGCGACATCCTGATGCACGGTTTTTGCCGGCCGGGCACCTCGCTGACGCAAACCATGGAAAGCCATCGGCTGGCCCAGCAGGTAATCCTGGAGAGCTTCCCGGACGAGGTGGAGCAGGTGATTTCAAAAATCGGATCGGCAGAAATTCCCACCGACCCCATGGCCCCGGAGACGGCAGACAATGTCATCCTGCTCAAACCTATGGAAGGCTGGACGAAAGCGACGACTAAGGCAGAGCTGGTATCGCTCATCGAAGAGAAGGTAAGCGAAGTGCCGGGTATGGCCTTTGAATTTACCCAGCCCATCAAGATGCGCTTCGATGAGATGATGACCGGGGTGCGCAGCGATATTGCCGTCAAGGTTTTTGGCGACAACCTCGACAGCTTAGCCCGGGCCGGGCATGGCGTGGAATCGCTGATCCGGGGTATACCCGGCTTAGTAGACCTGAAGGTAGAGCAAACCGAAGGGTTGCCTCAGATTGTAGCGCGCTACAACTACGCCAAAATTGCGCGCTATGGCCTCCACATCAAAGATGTAAACGCCGCGCTGCGCGCCGCTTTTGCCGGTGAAACCGCAGGGGTAATCTTTGAGGATGAAAAGCGCTTCGATTTGGTGGTGCGCTTCAATGCCGAGCACCGGGCTGACCTCGAAGACGTGCGCAGCCTGCCCATAGCGGCGCCCGACGGGCAGTTGATTCCGCTGAGCGAACTGGCCGACGTAGACTATCGGCTGGGGGCGGCCCAGATCAGCCGCGACAATGGCCGCCGCCGCATAGTAGTGAGCGCCAACGTGCGCGGCCGCGACGTAGAAAGCGCCATACAGGAAGTTGAAGCCGTACTAAACCAACGACTGCAACTGCCGGAGGGGTATTATTACAGCTTTGGCGGGCAGTTTGAAAACCTGCAGGCGGCCAAGGCGCGGCTTTCAATAGCTGTACCGGTAGCGCTGGGGCTCATCTTCATCCTGCTGTACTTTACCTTCCAGTCGATGAAGGAAAGCCTGCTGATCTTTACGGCCATACCCTTATCGGCGGTAGGCGGCGTATTTGCGCTGCTGCTGCGGGGGATGCCCTTCAGCATTTCGGCGGGCGTGGGCTTTATCGCTTTGTTTGGGGTGGCGGTGCTCAATGGTATTGTGCTCATCGCCTATTTCAACCAATTGGCCAAAGAGGGCGTCCGCGACGTTTACGAGCGCATCATGCTGGGCGCTCAGGTAAGGCTGCGGCCCGTGCTGATGACGGCGGCGGTGGCGTCGCTGGGCTTTTTGCCCATGGCCCTCTCGCATGGGGCCGGGGCCGAGGTACAGCGGCCGCTGGCTACGGTAGTCATTGGCGGACTGGTAACTTCCACCCTGCTCACCTTGGTGGCTTTACCGGTGTTGTACGCCTTATTTTTTAAATCCAAAAAGAAAAACCTGCGTCCGGCTGCCGAAGAAGGCGGAATGACGCATTAAAACCGGCTCTAATGAAAAGACACATCATATTAATGGCCTTGCTGGGCGCGGCCGTTTTACTACCTGCCCAGCGGCGGCTTACCGAGCAGGAGGCGGTGGCTTTAGCCCTTCAAAACCACCCGGCTATGGCGGCGGCCGAAGGGCAACTTCGCCAACAACAGCTCATAGGCGCATCCGCGCCGGCCTGGGATCCGGCCCAGTTTTTCCATAATGTTACGGCCGACCCCGACCTGGGGTTGCTGGGCACCACAACGGTGGGCGTGCAACAGAACTTCCCCTCGGGGCGCCAGATCAAGGCCGCCCGGTCGGTGTATGCGGGCCGCCAACAGGAAGCTCAGGCCCGACTCGATCTGGAGCGGCTGTCGGTGGGCCGGCAGGTGCGGGATTTATACCACCACATCAGCTACCTGCAGGCGCGCCAGGCCTTGTACCTGCGCCTCGACAGCGTCTACCAGCGGGTAGCGCTGGCGGCTGAAAACCGCCATCGATTGGGAGATGCTCCACTGGCCGAAAGTTTAGCCCTGCGCGACAAAGCCCGGCAGGTGGCGCTGGAATACCAGACCATCGGCCACGAAATCGAATTTGACCACTATGTGCTGGCCCAACTGCTGGGCTCCGCCGAGCCGGTAGTCCCGATTGTGGAGCCTCTGCATGAGGGCAGCTTTTCGTTAGCCGATACCAGCCGACTGGCCTACTCGGCTACGGCCCTGCTGGCGCAGAGCCAGACGGCGCTGGCCCAGGCCGAGCTGGCAGTGGCTAATGCCCGCTTTGCGCCTGTGGCTTCAGCAGGGGTATACGGCCAATATCTCGGCGACGGGCAGGTATTCCCCGGCTGGCAGTTGGGGTTGAACGTACCGCTCTTTCGCAAGTCGCTGAATACCCAGGCGGAAGCCGCCCAGGTAGGCGTAGCCGTGGCCGGGGCCAATCGGCAACATCTGCTGCTGGCCCAACGCACCGAGCTGGGACATTTGCTGCACCAGCAGGAGAAATTTCAACTGCTCATCGGCTATTACCACCAGCAGGGGCAGGCGCTGGCCGCCGAACTCATCCGCAGCGGCGAGCTCAACTATCGCCAGGGCGAAGCCGGCTATACCGAGCTGGTACAACTGCTGGAGCAAGCGGCTCAAATTGAACTCAATTACCTCGACCACCTGCTGGGCCTCAACCAAACCATCATCGCTTTAGAAGCCCTTAGTGGCCAATAATCATTCCAATACATCTCCAAATCATGAAATACGCCATTTTCATCTTCATAACTGCGCTGGGGCTACAAGCCTGCCGGCAGCAGGAGAACAGCGCCGCCATACCCGACGCTCAAACGACTCAGGCCGAACCCCTCGCCGAAGACGTGGTACAACTAACCGCCGCCCAGGTGAAACTCGCCAACCTCAGCTACATCTCAGCCGAGAGCCAGGCCCAGGGCGGAGGCGCCGTCCGGGTAAATGCCGAGTTGGTGGTGCATCCCGAAGATGTAGCTGCCGTGTCGGCTACCTTCGACGGGGTCATTACCGAGCTCAAAGCGCGTCTCAACGATCCCGTGCGCAAAGGTCAGGTCATTGCCGTAGTGCGCAAAACCGACCTGCTCGACCTCCAGCAGACCTATCTGGAAAACAAAGACCGGCTGGCCTTCCTGCAAACGGAATACGACCGCTACCGCGCCCTCAAAGATGCCGACGCTACCGCCGCCAAAAACCTGCAACGCGCGGAAGCCGAGTTACGCTCAGCCCAGACGACGGCAGCCGCCTTGGGCGCTAAGCTCCGCCAGTACCAGATCAACCCCGACCAGCTCGATGCCGGCTCGATGAAGACCCAGCTCAACCTCACAGCGCCTGCCGACGGCATAATTACGGCCTTTTATGCCGGCTTAGGCACAGCCGTGCAGCCAGGCACGCCCATCTGCCAGATAACCGACTTGGGTAAGTTGCACGCCGACCTCTGGCTCTTTGAAAAGGATCTGCCCAATGTGAGCGTCGGCCAAAGCGTAAAGCTCAACCTGCCCGCCAACCCCGACGCAACCTTCTCTGCCGTCATCTATAGCATCGACAAAACGCTGGACCCCGAAAAACGCGCCCTGCGCGCCCACGCCCGCTTAGAAGGGGCCCGCAATCAACCCGGCTGGGTCAATGGCGCCTTTGCTGAGGCCCGGATTCAGTCGGGCGAGCAGGCAGCGGGCCTCAGCCTACCCGCCGAAGCCGTCGTGCGCGAAGGGCTCCAGGACTATATTTTTGTGAAGGAAAAAGAGATGAACGGCCTGTTCTACTTCCGCAAAATAGCCGTACGCAAACGAGGCGAGGCCAACGGCCAGACGGTCATAGAACCCGTAGCGCTGCCCGCCGGCGCCCAGATCGTTAGCCAGGGCGCCTATTATGTTTCAGCCCGGGTAGAGGCTGAGGAAGAGTAGCGCATATTCCCCTCCTCCGGCGCTAAAAGCATGGGGGAGGGGATTTTTTTGGGCCCCGCCGCCTGTCACCGGCTTCTTTTGTCGCCACGGGCGGCGCCGGGTGCTTCGCTATTATGGGCCGGCATTGCGGTTATCTCTACCTTTGGCGCAAACCCATGCCGGCCCATACCGCTGCGCCCCCTGGTCCGATGCTCCCTACCGCAACCCCGCCATCATAGCCGAAAAGCCTTTGATGATGGCTATGGTAGTAGCATCCTGGTCGTAGATGGAGTACCAGCCCTGGTATTCGTGGGGCGGGTCGCCGATGAGGTCGTCGCCGGCTTGCCAGATGGCCTTGGGCGCGCGGGGGCGCCCGCCGCCGCCCCAGGCCCATACGTTGCAGCCGGCTAAGGCGCTGCCGGCGGCGGCTTTTTCATACACCAGCCCAAAGAGCTCGGTGAAATAACGGTCGCGCCAGGTGACGGGGGCCTCGGGGGCATGGCTGTCGGCATCGCGGGCCATGCCAAATTCTTCCAGCACTAAGGGTTTACCTAAGGCTTCGGCCTCGGCCAAGTGGGCTTCGAGGTAGCGGCGGGCCTTGCTCATGGCCGAGTCGTAGGTAGCTTCCGGGCGCAGGGGGTCGTACCACATCCAGTTTTGCACCCAGATGTGGATGGTGGTATAGTCGATGAGAGCCGAGCGGTGATCGTCGGAGAAGTGGTTGCCGGTGGGGGCCGGGGTATTGCCTTCGCTGCCTATGGTGACCAACTGCCGGGGCGCCAGCGATTTGATGAGCGCGGCGGAAGCTTCAATCCAGCGGCGGTATTTTTTGGGCTTGAGCATACCCCGGGGCTCGTTGGCCAACTGCCAGGCCATAATGGCGGGATCGTCGGCATAGGGGCGGCCAGTGTAGGCGTTGGTGCGCCCGACTATTTGGCGGATGTGGCGCTCGTATTGATCTAAGGCTTCGCGGTCGGCATAAAAGCGGGCCGAAAAGAGCATGAAGGAGAGCCAGTTTCCCCCTTCGGCCGGCGGCGGATAAGGGATGCGCTTGCGCGGATTCGACCACTGGTAATACTGCGCGAAGCCCCCCGACCAGGGCCAGAAGTTGTTGAGGCAAACCACGGCCTTGAGGTTGCGCTTGCCCATTTCGGCCAGCAAGAAGTCCAGACCGTCTAAGAGCTCGGGGTTGTATTGGCCCGGCGCCGGTTGTAAGCTGGGCGCCACCCGCCAAGGCGC
>CAYOTJ010000073.1:0-3256 GCA_964406855.1 uncultured Saprospiraceae bacterium | reverse complement strand
AGCAGTCGGGCGCGATTGCCGCCCGGCCCGGCCGAGGCTAAGTTCATGCCGTACCAATAGTTGACGCCTACAAAATGGTAGGGCCGGCCATTGAGCATAAAACGGTTGCCCTGCACTTGTACAAATTCCTGGGCGGCGGCGGGGGTAAGGGCTGCCATAATGAGCAAGAGTTTGAAGAATGTAGCATAGACAATTCGGCGCATGAGGTTGCGATTTTGGCGGCGGGTCTATTAGCCTTATTCTACAAGGCTATTGGCCTAAGGTAAGGGTTTCGTAATAGGACGCCAGCTCTAAAGCGCGGGTTTTTACCAACTGCATACGCCGGTCGGCGGCAAAGATGAGAAACATGGTGCCGTCCATATTGGCGTGCAGGAGGTCGGAAAAGAGGATTTCCTTATCCCGGTAGGCGATCCACTGGCGCTGAGCGGCGCGCAGGGCTTCCTGCCCCGGCGTTTTGAGCGCGCCCATGAGCTGCTTGTAGTTTCTATTGAGCTCGGCATCCCAGGCGGTGCGGGCGGCTTCGATGCAACCGATCATCCCGTGGGTCGACTGGTTGTCGGGGATGCCCATACACGCATCCAACTGCGCGTCGATGGGGTGGGGCTCAGGAGCATCGTCCTGGGCGCGGAGCATGGATGCGGAAAGACAAAGCAGACAGACCAATGCGGTATGGATAAATCGTACAGACATAAAAGTGGTTTTGTGGGTCGAAGATAGGAATACCCGCCGCTTTTTGAGCAAACTTTTTTGAGGAGGCGGCGGCCCGCGTAAGTAGCCTGGAGGGCCCGACCTTGGGGAGGGGCCGCGCCGCCCAAACGGCGCGGCGGAGCGACAGCGAACCCCGGAAGGGTACGGCCCCCTGCCGGCGCATGGGGATGGCGGGCTCCACTTCCTTCAATTTTGAGTAGGAAGGCACCCCTACCCTACTACTACCCGCTGCGCCGGCGGGGGGATACGCCCAAATAAAAAAACCGCTGTAACACTCGTAAAAGAGCGCTACAGCGGCCGTATGAAAAAAAGAAAATTATTGCTTGACGATGCGCTGGGTGGCCGTAGCCTGGCCCGAGCTGAGGCGCAGCAGGTAGGCGCCGGCGGGCAGGTGGCTGAGGTTGAGCTCGTAGCTGCCGGTGAAGCCCGCGCCGATCCACTCGTGGCCGAGGTATTGGCCATTGGCGGCAAACCAGGCTACCTGAATGGGCTCGCTAAGCGCGCCGTTGACCACCAGCGATACCGGCCCCGGCGTGGGGTTGGGCAGGAGGTCGATGCGCACGCCCCGGAGCTCGTAGACGCTCACGGGGGTGTAGGTAAAGTTGAAGGGCGCCGCTACGGCGTCGCCGCAGGTGTTGGTAGCCGTGACGCGCCAGTAGTACAGGCCACCCTCTGGCAGGGCATAGCTGTAGGTGAGCGCGGCGGTAGTGGCGGTTTGCACGATGTTGGCAAACTGCGGATCGGTAGCTATGTCGGTGCGGTACGAAGCGGCATTGGGGGCAGCCGACCAGTTGAACTGCACGGCGGCATTGGCGAGCGCGCTGCCGTTGGCGGGGCTCTGAAGCGCGGCCAAGCCCGGAGCGCTCAGGATGGTGAGCGGCGCCGAGACGCTGTTTTGGCGGCCGCCGGCATCGGTGACAACAAAGGTAAGCTGGTATACGCCGGCCGCATTGCTGAACAGATCGCCGGCATTGACAAACAACTGCGTGCTCGTAGAGCTGGTAGAAAGCGTGAGGCCGGCTGCCGGCTGGGCCGTGTAGGTAACCGTGAGGGGCGCCTCAAAGTCGGGGCCAATGGCAAACACATAGCTGGCTACGCCTGTGCCGCAGGTGGGCGCCGCCGGGGTAGAGAGGGCGAGCGACAGGTTGGGCGCCGTAGTAAAGCTGCGCACATTGTTGAGGGCAGACGAACCGCAAGCCCCTGTAGCCGATACGGCCCAGTAGTACTGGGTGTCGGTGAGCAAGGCGCTCACCTGCGACTGGGTGGCGCCCGCGCCCAAGGCTTGATTAACCACGGGGTTGCTCAAATCAGGCTGGGCAGATACAACAAGCTGGTAGCCGGTAGCCCCGCTCACAGCGCTCCACTGGAGGTTGAGCGGAATGGGCTGATTGAGGGCGCCGTTGGCCGGGGCGGCCAACGCAGGCGTGGCCGGCGGGCCTTGTACGCTGACTTCAATGGCGGCGCTGGTGCTATTGGCGCCGTCGGCGCCTTCGATGTTGAGCTCAAAAAGGCCGGCGCCGCTCAGCCCGGAAAGGGTGACGGTAGCGCTGCTGCCCGGCGCCGCAGGGTTGGGGGAGAAGGTAGCCGATGCGCCCATGGGCAGGCCCGTAGCCGTGAGGGTGACGGGGCCGGCGAAGCCGCCGCCGATGTTGAGGCTGGCCGTAGCTGTAGCTCCGGCGCATACCGACAGGCTGGAGGGTGTAGCGCTGATGTTGACCTCGGAGGGAATGGTGGCGCAAAACTCAAGATTCCAGTTGGCGATAAACCCGCCATCGGAAGAGGCATGGTCCGTCACTTCCAAGCGCCATTGGCCGGCAGCCGCCTCGCCAATGAAGGCTGAAAGCGGCGACATGGGCTGGAAGTTGCCTTCGATGGCGGGGGCGTCGTTGCAGGTAGTCTCAAAATTCTGAGCCGTATTGACGGCCAGGTCGTCGAAGCTGACATCTATGTCGGAGCCATTGCAGCCAAAGCCATTGCCGCTGGTACCAGGCCTGTTGAAGAGCTCGACGGATGTGCCGGCGGGCGAGATCAGGCGGGCGCTGAGGTCGCCTACCCAGCTATGGCTGATCTGTACATCGGTAACGCGAATGGAACTGATAAGCCCCGGCACAGCCACATCAAGCACAGATGATACCGTTATGCCGGTATCTTCCGAGATGATTACGGGCAGGTCGGCAGGCTGAAGCGCAAGGCAGGCTAAATCGCCGGTGCTGAACGAAAAGACTTCCGACCAGGCGCCCAAGCCGCAGAGGTTGGCAGCCCGAACGCGCCAGTAGTAAGTGGTGGCGGTTTCGAGCGCCGGGGTAGCAACGCTGGTAGCTGTGAGGCCCGCGCCTTGCTGGATGATCGTCGTAAAATTGGCATCAGCAGCCAACTGCCACTCGTAGGTATCGCCTCCGGCGGCCCAACCGAGCTGCACAACTAAGGGCAGATCGGCAGCCCCGTTGGCCGGCGCGCTGAGGGCAAGCGCAGCCGGCGCGCCGCTGACGATGCGCAGGCTGATGGGCGTAGTAGCCGAATTGGCGCCATCGGTGGCGCTGACGGTGAG
>CAYOTJ010000072.1:0-11134 GCA_964406855.1 uncultured Saprospiraceae bacterium | reverse complement strand
TTGTCTTTGGCTATGCGGAGCCCGGTTTTGAGGTCGCGGAGGAGGCCTTCTTTACCGGGTATGACGGGGACGCCTGCGTTGATCATGGTTTCTTTGGCCGTGATCTTATCGCCCATTTTGCGGATTTGCTCGGGTGTTGGGCCTATGAACTTGATGCCGTATTCGAGGCAGACCTCGGCGAAGTCGGCATTTTCGGAGAGGAAGCCGTATCCGGGGTGAATGGCGTCGGCGTTGGTGATTTCAACGGCGGCCATGATGCGCGGGATGCTGAGGTACGACTCGGCTGATGCCGGCGGGCCTATGCAGACGGCTTCGTCGGCAAAGCGCACGTGCAGGCTTTCGCGGTCGGCGGTAGAGTAGACGGCCACGGTTTTAATGCCCATTTCCCGGCAGGTGCGGATGACGCGCAGGGCGATTTCACCGCGGTTGGCAATGAGTATTTTTTTAAACATAGGTTGCGCTGAAAGTGAAGGATGGTGAACAAAGGGGGTAAAAACGGGCCCGACGAGGGGCTGGTCGGAATTACCCTTTGGGATCTACCAGGAACAGCACCTGGTCGTACTCCACGGGATGGGCGTCTTCGACCATCACCTTCACAATCCTACCTTTAACCTCCGACTCGATCTCATTGAAGAGTTTCATGGCTTCGATGATACAAACCGGCGAGCCTACTTCCACGGTATCGCCCACTTTTACGAAGGGGCCTTTTTCGGGGGAAGGGGAGCGGTAGAAGGTACCTACCATAGGCGCTCTGACGGCCAGATAGTTGCCGTTGGCGGCATCTTCGGTCGCTGAGGCAGCGGCTTCTGCCGGGGCTGCCGGGGCTGGCGCGACGACTGTGGCCGGTGCAGCTGCCGGTGCGGCAATGGGCATAACCGCCGGAGCGGGAGCAGCCGCTACGGTGTGTTGCCCCTGTGCGGGGTGTACCGTGCGGATGGAAAGTTGAAAATCGCCTTCTTTCATTTTGAATTCGGCAATTTCAGACTTGGCGATCAGTTTGATCAGCTCTTGTACTTCCTTAAAGGTCATACGCTATTGTTTTACACGTTCCATGTAGGCGCCGGTAGCGGTGTCTACTTTGATGAAGTCGCCTACGTTTACAAACAGGGGTACGCGCACCTCGGCGCCGGTTTCGACGGTAGCCGGCTTGAGGGTGTTGGTAGCGGTATCGCCGCGCAGGCCCGGTTCGGTATAGGTAATTTCAACGACAACGTACTGGGGCATTTCCACCATGAGGGGTACGTCCTTTACCGAGTGGTAGAGTACGTCGACCTCCATATCCACTTTGAGTAGTTTGGGGTTGGCTATCATGGCTTCGGCGAGCACAACTTCGTCGTACGACTCCATATTCATGAAGTGGTAGCCGGTTTCGCTTTCGTAAGTATATTGGAGTTTGCGGCGTTCTACGCGTACTTCGTCTACCTTGTGGCCGGCCGAGAAGGTATGGTCGAGTACGCGGCCGGAGGTGAGACTTTTGATGCGGGTGCGCACGAAAGCGTTGCCTTTGCCCGGCTTAACGTGCTGAAATTCAATGACGGTATAGGTATCTCCGTTCAACTCTATGCACATCCCGTTGCGGATATCAGAAGTCGTTGCCATGATGCAAAACAAGTTATTTTGTTAAAAAACTGCGCAAAGATAGCCAAGTTTGACAAAAACAACGCGCCGGGGCCATTAAAACGGAATATCCTCGTCATCGTTCATCTTGGAGGGTCGGGTAATGATGTTGGTATAGGAAGCGTCGAAGGCGTCGGCGGGCAGGGCGCCAAAGTCGGGTTCATCGAGGTCGGAGAAGCGGGCGAACTCATCGGTAAAGCGGAGGCGCACGGTTTTGATGGCGCCGTGGCGGTTTTTGGCTACGATGAATTCGGCTACGCCTTTGGTTGACTGGCCCTCTTCGTCTTCGAGTATCTGGTAGTATTCGGGGCGATAGATGAAGGCCACCATATCGGCGTCTTGCTCGATGGAGCCCGATTCGCGCAGGTCGCTGAGCTGGGGGCGCTTATTGCCGCCGCGCACTTCCACTGCCCGGCTGAGCTGCGACAGGGCGATGACGGGCACTTGCAGCTCTTTGGCCATGCCTTTGAGGGCTCGGGAGATGGCGCTCACTTCCTGTTCGCGATTGCCCTTTTGGTTGTCGCTGCCGCCGCTCATGAGCTGGAGGTAGTCGATGATCACCAGTTGGATATCGTGCTGGAGCTTGAGGCGCCGGCATTTGGCGCGCAGCTCAAAGATATTGATGCCGGGGGTATCGTCGATGAAGATGGGGGCGTCGGCTACGCGCTCGACGGCGGCCACGAGCTGCACCATCTCGTGGGGTTCGAGGCGGCCGTTGCGCATCTTCTGGCCTTGTATTTCGGCATCGATGGAGATGACTCGCTGGGCGAGCTGCAGGCTCGACATTTCGAGGCTGAAGATGGCCACCGCTTTTTTAAAAGTGACGGCTGTGTTGCGGGCCAGCGAGAGGGTCCAGGCGGTTTTGCCCATGCCTGGGCGGGCGGCCACAATGAAGAGGTCGGAGCGCTGGAGGCCGCTGGTGAGGCGGTCGAACTCGGTGAAGCCGGTAGGCACCCCGGTGAGGCCCTCCTTGTTGTCTTTAAGTTCTTCGAGCTGCTTGAGCACCTGGCTGGCGAGGGTGCTCATGGAGTCGATGCGGCGGCCCATGTTTTTTTGCGCGATGGAGAAGAGGCTTTGCTCCGATTCATCAAGGAGCTCAAAGACGTCGGTGGTATCTTCAAAGGCATCTTTGATGGTTTTGGTGGACACCCGGATGAGCTCGCGCTGGATGTGTTTCTGTGACAGTATCCGGGCATGGTACTCTATGTTGGCGGCAGAAGCTACTTTGTTGGTGAGTTCGGCTAAGTATACTGCGCCGCCGATAGCGTCGAGCTCGCCCTGAAGCTTGAGTTGCTCCATGACGGTGAGAAGGTCGATGGGCTTTGAGCGCTCGAAAAGGCTCTGCATGGCGCGGTAGATGAGCTGGTGGGCGTCGAGGTAGAAACTTTCGGGCTGGAGGATGTCGAGCACCTGAGGCAGGGCTTCCTTATCGAGCATAATGGCGCCCAAAACGGCTTCTTCCAAGGGCACCGACTGCGGCGGCACCTTGCCGAAGGCGTAACTGGAAAGGTCTTCGTTCCGCTGTCTGGAATTGCGGAAGCTCCGGCCTTTTTTTACATCTTGTTCGGGTTGCTCGCTCATTTTTTGGTCTGTGATGATCTGGTATATTCCCTCGCGGGGATGGCAAACTTACGATTTTTTTGAGAGAGCAGAAAAACAGGGCGCCCAATATTGCAATTATTTTGCCTGCCGTTTTCCGCCTCATAACTGCCTTTAACCGGATGACGGGCGCCGTTTACAGAAAGTGAAAACTTTTTTTCCCATTATGGCCGCATCTGGTTAAATTTGTGGCACACATATAGTATGCGCTGCCAGGTTTTGGACATACAGGTCTGCATAAAATCGAGGTCAATACCCAAAATCTGACGACGCGCGGCATAGTAGTTTGCGCCGGCAGTTTTTGTGCATAGATACTTGTGTTTTCTTATACTCATTCGTACAAAACCTGTCTTGCGCATCACATATTATCCGATCCATCGTTCATTGGTAAAACCGCAGCATCGTGATTAAAGCCATTATCGTTGAAGATGAGCTGAATAGCTTGAATAACCTCAAAAATTTATTAGCCGAACATTGTGAAGAGGTAGAACTCATAGGCGAGGCCATGAACATCGAGGACGGCCTCGATCTGCTCACCGATCCGGCCGTAAGGCCCGACGTCGCTTTCCTCGATATCAACCTGCCCGACGGGCTGGTGTTCACTATGCTCAATCAATTGCGCCCGCTCGACTTTGACATCGTGTTTGTGACGGCTTTCGACGAACATGCTGTCAAGGCCTGCGAGTACAGTTCCATCGGCTTTATTGTAAAGCCCATCGACCCCGACGCGCTCATTGAAGCCGTTTCGCGCATACGGCCGCGCCGCGATGCGGAAACCGATAAGCGACTTGAAATTTTCAACAACTACGTCAACAATCCGAATGCTTTCTCCAAGATGAGCATCTCGGCTTTGGATGGCATCTACTTCGTTAACATCAAAGAAATTGTGCGCTTTGAGGCCGAAGACAACTATACCCACATCTATTTGAACAACGGCGAGCGCATCACAGCCTCAAAAACCATCAAAGCATACGAAGATATGCTGGAGCCGTTCAACTTTTATCGGGTACACAAGCGTCACGTCATCAACCTCAACTATATGCGCAAATTTGTAAAGGGAGATGGCGGATACCTCATCATGGACGATAACATCAAGATCGAGGTTTCGCGCCGCAGAAGGCCCGCTTTTATTGAGAAAATGCGCCGGTTGCAGGAGGGCTTGTAAGCCTGTCGAAAAATTTAACATTATTTATTTCTTCCGACGACTAACAATCGAACGGTAAAAGTCTGTACTTTTATACCGTGTTTATTGTCATCCCCTCACACAAAGCATTTTCAGCCATGGCTAAGGACAAAAATACCGGTATTAAGGACTTGAAAAAAGGGAAGGACTTGAAACCGATCGACAAAAAAGATCTGGATAAACTTACTGGCGGTAAGAAGAAGCGTCCGTGGAATCCTGGCCCGGGTTGTGGCGGTATTGTGCCGCAATAATCAACCCTTCAACTGCCCCGGTTAATCTGTTTCCGTGTGTTCATTGTTCCCCCTCCTCGCAAACAAAGGACTGCCATCCGTGTGATGAAGTCCTTTGTTTCCTTTAGCGACTGTCATAAGTTCTTAGCGCAGTAGGTAGCCCCTCCGTTTTTTTTGTTTCAATGCCCAACGCTTTGCCGCTTCTATGTTAGTATCTACTGAATCGACCAACATCAACCCGGAGTCATTGGAGCAGAAGCTCCAGCAGCAGCGCGACCCGCGACAGCGCCTCGTTTTGCTCAATCAACTCGCCGGACACTATGCCTACACCAATCCGCCGCGTGCGCTATGCCTCTTAGAGGAGCAGCGGCAGATATTGGAGGAAGTAGACCTGCCCGACTTCTGGCTCAACTACTACCTCAACCTCGGCAATGTACAAAACCTGCGCTATGACTACCTCAATTCGGAGGAAGCCTTCCGCCGGACCATTACCCTGCTCGAAGAGCGCGGCAGCATCAAAGAGCTGGCAGAGGCTTGTATCGACTATGCCGGCACCTGCATCAACCTCGAAAAAACTGAGGATGCCGGTTTTTGGCTCGATAAAGCCGCCCGATTGCTGAAAAATTATCCCGACAACCGGCTCATGGGGCGCATTACCTGCCGGCGGGGGTTTCTGGCGCTGCATTTCCACGACTTCGCTACGGCTGTACAGCTTTTTTTAGAGGCCGATCGCTACATCGCCGGCCTGGAGTCGTCGATGGAACTCAAAGATTACTACTTCCTTACCTTAGTACATAGCGGCTTAGGGAAGGTATATGAGCATAACGACGATTTTGAAAAATGCGTAAGCGCCTATAAGAAAGTCATCAAAATGTGCGATCGCTGGGGCATTCGCAGCCGCCTCGCCTGGCATTACCTCAACCTCGGCACGGCCTTCCTGTCAAAAGGCGATCAGAAAAATGCGGCGCGCTACTTCCAACTGACGATGGACACCAGCGACGACCTCAGCCGCAAGGCCCGGGCCGGCGCTTCGGCCAACCTCGGCATCTGCTACCTCGAAGACGGCCGCTACGAAGAAGCCCTCGAACTTTTCGACCGGGCCGAGCAGGACTACAAAGAGCTGCTGGCCGAAGACTACTTCAACTTCAGCGTCATTGCCTCCTGGCGGGGCAAGCTCTATGCCGAGTTGGGCTATACCGAAGAAGCCCTCAGCAACCTCGACGAAGCCTACAAATATGCCGGCAAAATGGCCGACTACAAGCAGTTGGCCACTGTTTGCGAAAACATCGCCTCCCTTTACGCCGATCAGGAAGACTACAAGCGCGCCTACGAATACCAAACCCGCCACGACAACTACACCCGCCAGCACATCGAACAATTGGACCGCCGCCGGCAGGCCGAGCTGGAGGTGAAATACGAAGCCGCCAAAAAACAGCGTGAAGCCGAGCTGCTCCAACTGCAAGCCACCGGCCTGCAACTCAAGGCCCTGCGGGCACAGATGAACCCCCACTTCCTCTACAATGCCCTCAACTCCATCCAAAGCTACATCACGGGCCACGATGGCGCCTCGGCCGCCAAGTACTTAGCCAAGTTTGCCAAGCTCATGCGCCAGAGCCTCGAATATTCCGATCTGGAAATCATCTCGCTGGAAAAAGAGATCGAGTTTTTGGAAGACTACCTCTACATCAATGAAAAACTGCGCTTCGAAGACCGCCTTCGCTACCAGATAGAAGTAGACGACGATATAGAAGAAGACATCCTTGGCGTGCCCACCATGATCGTACAACCCTATGTAGAAAACGCCATAGAGCACGGGCTGCGCAGCAAAAAAGACGGAATGGTAAAGGTGTTTTTTGGCCTGCACGACGACGATACCATCCTCTGCGTAGTAGAAGACAATGGCATAGGCCGGGAAAAAGCCCGCCAATGGCGTTTGGCCAACGCCCATAACGCCAATCACCGCTCGCGGGGCACCCAGATCACTGAAAAGCGCCTGGAAATACTCAACCAATCGAGAGAAAAAGGCGTGCTGGTGCGCACCATCGACCTCCGGGATGAAAAAACGGGCGAGGCCCGCGGCACCCGGGTCGAGATAAAAATCCCCATCCTGGAGATCAACATCAAATAAAATTACCGCGCTGTGGCCAGCATCCGCCGCTGCACCTCCTGTCGCAACGCCTGCATGGTGCGGGAAGGGCCTACCGTAACGCCCATGTTCGTGACCCAATCGGGGATATTACCTCCGGGGTTGGTTTTTACTTCATAGGTGACGAAGAGCTCCTCCGAATTGAGGGGCTTGATGACCCAGGTCGATTCAAACACCGCTATGCGCACGCAGTCGTCTTTGGCGGCCAGTTCGCGGGGGGTAGCTATTGAGTGGGCGTGGGCAATGCCCGTGCTCGCGTCGAACCAGTTGCGGGCGCGCACAATGAGATCCCGATCGGATACGGGAAAGGGGAAGTCGGTGCGAACGTAGTAGTAAAATTCCGAGTCATTTACCGTGCGCAGCCTACGCGATTCCGTACATTTGTACACCCAGTGGGTATAGCCCGGCACATAGTCGAGGTACTGGCGAAAAACCTCCATAGACGCCCGCACTTTGAATTGTATCTTCACTTCCTTTACGCCCGAATGTGCCGAACGCCGGGTGTATACATGGATACCGTCGTCGTCGGAAGAAAGCACCCAGCCTGCCTGGCTCGTCGTTTGGGCCGTAGCCGCGGCAGCACAAAAAACCAGAAAGAAGAGCGGCAGCAATAATCGAGGGATGGCAGTAATCATATAGTCATTTGGTTTGAAGAAGATGGGCCGGCGGCGCTAATCGCTCCGCCTTACTTTTATGAGGTGTAATTCGGTGGCTATGGCAAACTGACCTTCCGTTACGTTGGTAAGCACAGTCTCTTGCCAGCCGGTAGTAGTAGGGCTCACCTGCTGGTATGCGCCCTTTGCGCCCAGCAGTACGGGCATGTCAAAGCCTGCTACGTCGGCCTGCCAGCGGTAGCGCACTTTTAGCCCGGCGGGCGTGGCCTCAGTATTGTACAGTAGGGTAGGGGGCTGGGTATAAACCAGGTATTGCTGGAAAAACGCCGCCCAGTCGCGACCGGTAGCCTCGTTTACGTGGCGCACAAAGTCCTCCGTGCGCACATTTTTATTGATGTTTTCGAGGTGAAAACGCTTGAGCAAGCTCCACCACAGGCTGTCGTTGTGTATGGCATGGCGAAGGGTGTGTAGCATCCAGGCGCCTTTGTAGTAGTGGTCGCTGCCGTCCCAGTTATCCCAGTTTACATCCTTGGGGCCTAATATGGGCTGCTGGTTGCGAATCATCGGTCGCTGACTCTCCAAGTAGCGCACCGCCGAGGCATAGTCATAGCGATACTCCACATAAAGAGCTTCGAGATAGGTCGTAAAAGACTCGTGTATCCACATTTCCGCCAGGTCGTTGCAGCTTACGCTGTTGCCAAAGTACTCATGGCCGGTTTCGTGTACAATGATGTAATCCCAGTCCATATCCCTCGGGATCATACCGCCCAGATAGCCGCGCATGTAGCGGTTGCCGTAGGCGATGGCCCCCTGGTGCTCCATGCCCAGATACGAAGTCTCCACCAGCGCAAAGCCGTCGTTCCAGTAAGGATACTTGCCCAGGAAGTGCTCGTAAGCCTTCAGAATGAGGTTGGTCTGTTTGAAGTGGGCGCGGGCTTTTGCCTCGTTGTAGTCCAGCACATAATAGTCCAGCGCCAGGGTGTCGCCGTCGGTCGGGCTGTAGTACTCGTCCTGGAAGTGGGCGTATTTGCCTATGTTGACCGTAACGTTATAGTTGTTGACGGGGTAAGACACAAACCAGTTGTAGCGCGTAAACTCGCCATTGTTCTCGGTACTGCGCAGGTTGCCGTTGGCAATACACTTCAGCGAAGAAGGCACTTCTACGCTGATGAGCACACTGTCGGGCTCATCGGAGAGGTGGTCTTTATTGGGCCACCACAGGCTGGCGCCGTCGCCTTCGCAGGCCACGCCCACCCAAGGGTTGCCGCGTTTGTCCTGAGCCCACACAAAGCCGCCGTCCCATGGCGGGTTTCGGGCCGTCCGGGGCTGGCCGTGGTAGGTCACCTGAATAAAAGCCTGCTGCCCGGCCGGTATGGGCTCCGGAAAGAAAACAAAAACCGCATCGTGGCGGCGCTCGTAGCGCAACCCCTTACCATCGTACTCAATGCGATCGATCGTCATATTGGCCGCCAGGTCAATTTGTATCTTCCGCACCTCGTTCACGGCCTTGAAGTGGATGTCTACATACCCGGCAATGGACTTGAACTCGGGCACAATGAGCAGGTTGAGGTGGTAAAAAGTAACATCGTAGCAAGTGCGCTCGGGGCGCAGCGCGCCGCGCAGCGAGTCGGCCTCGCTGAACGTATAGGTATCCCAAAAGTTGGGTTGCGCCCAGGCAGTCGTGGCCAACAGCCCGCCAAAAAGCAGAAGAATAGAGCGAACCAATCGTGTAGCCATTGCTTCAGGTAAATATTAAGAGTGAACTCTAACGCAGGTTGTCGCCCACAACAACGTTCGTCCCATCCATAACATTGTATGTAAATCTTTTGTTTTGAGCGCTCAGCACTGCTTTTGGGCGTATCCCCGCATAACCTCCCGCTCCTGCTGCAACTTATGCGGGGGTCGCTACGCTGCGCTTAGCTCACACTACTTTTATCACAGTTAGTGAAGGCCCATTCAGGTGGTCAAAATCTCCATCGGCAGTAATCAGCGCGGCGGCGGCTACGCTGGCTGTGGCTGCAATCCAGAGGTCGTTTTTGCCCATGCTATTTCCGCTTGCAGTAGATGATACGTGCCGCTGCGGAGCCGCGTGAGGGGGTGCAGCGGTATGGCTGCGGCCGCTGACGGCCCTCAAGGCCGGCAGGGGACGCGGCCATAAGAGCGGAACACCCGACCCCCGGCCCTCTGGTATCCCGTTTTCGCCAGGGCGTGCCGCTCAAGGGGCCGGGGGGCACGCCCTAACTGCCACTGCTCAGCTTAACACATCCATCGTTCATATTTAACGACTCCTTTAGATTCTTTTTGCGGAGGTGCTGCGTTATGAGAAGTAATTTTAAGGGATTAACTTTGTAAGTCTGTAACGTGTGTGGGCTGTGGGCCCATAAAGGCTACAGGCCTAACTTTACATCTACTTATGGCAACCAACCCAATCATTGCGGAAGTCAGGCGGCTGACGGCCAATTTTGAGACCGATCAGGCGCTGGAAAAGCTCGCTGCTTACTTAGAAAGTGCGGCGCCCGACCAAAAGGCCTGGCTCAACACCATTCTGCAATTCAGGGCGCAGTGGGAAAAAGCCCAGCAAGACGAGCGACTGGGCATATCCGACCCCGCCGACCTCCAGCGCGCCTACAACCAGGTGAACCACCAACTGTTGGAAGCGCTAACGGCCATTGAAGCCGGCCGCAAACCCGGCGGCGCCGGCTTGGCGGCGCCTGCCGCTAAGGGGTGGCTCATTGGCGGCGGCCTGTTGCTGGCTGCGCTGCTGGGGCTGGCCGTATGGTATTTTACTGGCGGGTTGCAGCCTGTGGCTCCTCCGGTTGAGGAAGAGCCGACGGTGGGAGAGTGTCCTGTTTTTGCCGATAATTCGCAGTTCAATGTATTGATCCTGCCATTCAAATCGCTGCGGGGCGAGGCGCTGGAGATACACAGCGTCATCAAAGACCGTTTGGCTTTGGAGAGCGAGCGCTACCGGCTGCCGGCCAGCGTAAAGGTAAGGGCTATGGACCTGGCAAAGGAGGAATACCCCTCGACGGGTGTAGAAGCGGCTCAATTGGGCGAAGACTGCCGCGCCCAACTCATCATCTGGGGTACTACCGAGGCCAAACCCAACGGCGACATCATACTCACGCGCTTCCGCTTTCTGAACTTGGGCGAACGCTTTTCGCTCACCAAACTCCAGATGAACGAAGCGATGGAGGTCGATACCCTGTCGAGCCTGTCGAGTATAGCCACCGAAGGGCTGCTGACGGAGGATATCGAATACAACATCAAGTTGTTGTTTGGCATCATCGCCCACGAATCGGCTAATGATCAGTTGGCCGTACAGTTGCTCGAAGGCGCCGAAGTTAAAGATTCCAGCGCTTCGCTGCTGCGCGGAATGATCATGGCCGACAGCTACCTGGCGCTCAACGACCCCGAAAAAGCGGTATCTTCTTACAACAGGGTCATAGAGCAGCACCCCAACTACAGCTTGGCGCGCAACAACCGGGCCATGTTGCTCTACCAGCAACAGCAGTATGAAGCTGCGGCCGTCGATCTTTGCACCGTTGTAGAAAACAACCCCAAAGACGCCAATGCCAGGGCGCTGCGCGCATCGGCTTACCTGAAGGCCAACCGCCTCGATAAAGCGGAGGAAGACATCGAGCAGCTTTCAAAGCAAAGCTCTAACCTGCGCTCTACCGATGTGCGCCAGCTCAGTCAGGAGCTCGATCAGCGCAAAACCCAACTGTTGAACGAAAAACGCCGG
>CAYOTJ010000071.1:0-11142 GCA_964406855.1 uncultured Saprospiraceae bacterium | reverse complement strand
CCGAAAAAATAGCGGCGTCCATTTTTCACTCATCCTGACTTGGAGAACTATAAAGTGGCCTGGCAGAAGACCTACCCGGTAGCGAACACCTGGCTCATGTCCTGAAAAGCCTTAAACTCCAGTGCATTGCCGCTGGGGTCGAGGAAAAACATGGTTGCCTGTTCGCCTACCTCTCCTTCAAACCGCACATAAGGTTCGATGATAAAGCTGATGTTGGCTGCGCGCAGGCGTCGGGCCATATCTTCCCATGCGTCCATACTGAGGATGGCCCCGAAGTGCTGCACGGGCACATCTTTGCCATCGACGTGGTTGGCGGGGCCTGCCGGCATGCCGCCATCTACGAGGTGGGCGGATATTTGGTGACCGAAGAAATTGAAGTCTATCCAGCGCTCGGCGGTGCGGCCTACGCCACAGCCCAGGAGCCCTTCGTAAAATGCCCGCGTGGCCGCCAGATCGGTCACCGGGAAAGCGAGGTGAAAAGGAGGTTGCATGCGCTCTGTTTTATGGGGATAAATGTACGGGGCCCGAAGGGAAGGGAAAAATTGTTTTTTGCCTCAGGCAGCTCTGAGGTGGGTTGGCCAAGGGATAGGAGTGGAAGTGCCGACCCCGGGGAGGCACTTGGAACGGATAGCCCGGCGCCGCCCGTGGTGTAAAAGGAGTATAATGCCCGCGGCGTGGCCCCAAAAAAAATTTCAAAAATGAAACGCAATTCAGCTAAAAATAGAATAAAGAATTGATTTAAAGTTTTTTTTATTCGGGTAGATACAAAATATGCCGTCAATTGTAACTTTACGCTCCCTGTGGTATTATAGAGTAGATTTTGTCACTTCCAAAAACGGACTAGTATGCGATTATTTACTTCAGTGCTGATGGCGCTGCTCTTCATTGGTTTTGTACAAGCGCAAGATCATCGCAATTGCGGTTCGATGGAACATTTGGAACACATGCTTGAAGCGGACCCCGACATGCACAACCGCATGGAGGAAATTGAGCGGCATACGGCGCAGTACGAGCGCTCTTACCAAAATGGCCGCGTAGTCATTACCATTCCGGTTGTATTTCACATTGTACACAATGGCGATGCTTTAGGCTCGGGCGAAAACATTTCGGATGCCTTAGTACAGGCTCAGTTGGATCAACTGAATCAGGATTTTCGTTTAGCCAACTCGGATGCTTCGCTGATTCCGGCTTTATTTCAGCCGGTGGCGGCCGACACGGAGATTCAGTTCTGTTTGGCGCAGCGCACGCCCAGCGGTGCGGCTACGACGGGCATCAACCGCGTTAATGGCGGCCGCGCTTCATGGACGGTTAGCCTGATTGACGGAAGTCTGAAGCCTTCTACCATCTGGGATCGGAACCAGTACCTCAACATTTGGTCGGTGGTGTTTGGCGGCGCCGATGCCGGGCTGTTGGGTTATGCGCAATTTCCGGGCGGGGCGGCCAATACCGACGGCGTAGTAGTGCTGTACTCGTCGATGGGCTCGACGGCTACGCCCAACTCTGCGGGCGGCAGCTATGCCCGCGGGCGCACGGCTACGCACGAGGTAGGGCACTGGCTGAACCTGCGCCATATTTGGGGCGATGCTACCTGCGGCAACGACTTTGTGAGCGATACGCCGGTGCACAACACCTCGAATGGCGGCTGCCCGACTTACCCGCACTACAGCACCTGCTCGGGTGCGCCGGTAGAGATGACCATGAACTACATGGACTACACTTACGATGCTTGTATGTATATGTTTACGGCCGGCCAAAAGGCGCGCATGCAGGCTGTGTTGGCTACGGGCGGCTCTCGGGCCAGCTTAACTACTTCGCTGGGCTGCACGCCGCCCAGCGGCGGCGGGAGCTGCGGCACCCCTGCCGGCCTGAGCGCTACGGGCATTACCACCAACAGCGCTACCCTGAGCTGGGGCGCCGTGAGCGGGGCTACGGCTTATAATGTGCGGTTCCGTCCGGTGGGCAGCAGCACCTGGACGAGCGGCACCATAACGGGTACCTCGGCCAGCGCTACGGGCCTTACGGCGGCTACGCAGTACGAATTTCAGGTGCAGGCCGTATGCGGCAGCACTACGGGCAGCTACTCCGGTTCGGCTACGTTTACGACCCAGTCGGCTTCAGGATGTACGGATGCCTACGAGCCCAACAACAGCCGCAGCACCAGCCTGCCGCTGACGACAGTGGGCGTAGACCGGGTGGCGCAGATTGCCGCGTCGGGCGACAACGACTGGTATCGCTTTGCCAATACCTCGGCCCAACGCAACATTCGGGTAGACCTAACCAACCTGCCGGCCGACTACGACCTGCAGTTGTACCAGAACAATACCCGCCGGCGCACCTCTGAAAACGGAGGCACAAACTCGGAGACGGTTACGTACAACACTTCCACGGTAGCGTCCAACTGGTATGCCTATGTATATGGCTACAACGGGGCCAACAGCAACACGCAGTGCTATACCCTGCGCATTACGCTCAGCAGCTCGGCCTTCCGCGAGGACGGTACTACGGATGGCGAAACCACGGAGTTTGAAATTCCGGTTGAAATTGTAGAAACGGGCTTTACCCTGTTCCCGAATCCGGCTGGCGAAGAGGTTTACCTCGACGTGGATGTAACCGCAGAGGCGCCGGTGCAGGTGACCGTGATGGACATGACGGGCAAGGCTATGCTGCGCCAGTCGTTCAACCTCGCTAAAGAAGAAAACCGCATTACGCTGGACGTGAAACAACTGCCTGCGGGCGTGTACATGATCCGGGTAGAGAATGGTAAAACCGTAGGCACGCAAAAGCTTTCGGTGGTGCGTTAAACCTTGTGTTGTTTTGACCCACGGGGAATCCCGGGTATCTGGCAGCAGGTATCCGGGATTTTTTTTGTGGCAGTTTTGGAGAAATAAACCGGGCAATGCAACGATTTCAGCAGGCAGGCGTATTAATTCCAGAAAGACGAGCGCTAAAACCCCTGTCAAAAATGTTATAACTTTGCATTTTCCCAAGTAGCCGGATGCATGAACTTCAGGACATAGACACGGGGGCTGAATTCCCGGATGAACTCCCGGAAGAGGAGTTGGAGGCGCCATCGCCGCCGTGGCGGCGATGGGTGAAGCGCGCTGTATATGCACTGGTTATATTTTTGCTGTTGTTCATTTTTATATTGCAGTTGCCGGTGGTCCAAAATGCCATTCGGGATTATGTTATTGGATGGCTGAGCGCCCGTATAGAATCGGCGGTGCATATAGAGCGGGTAGCCATCAGCGGATTGGACGAGTTGCGTTTAGAGTCGGTGTTTATAGCTGATTATACAGGAGATACTTTGATTTCAGCCGGGGTAATATATGCCGACATCAACCTGAGTCCTTTTGTACTGTTCAGCCGGGGATTAGAAGTGGAAGCTGTGGAAGTTAAACATACCCGCTTCTATGTGCGTCGGCCCGGCGGCAGGGATGAGAACACGCTCCAATACGTGATTCGAAAACTATCATCGCCTGAGCCGAGCGAGGCTAAAGGAAAGCCTATTTCGGTGAATCTCAAGCAGGTTGTGCTGGAAGACATACAATTTACAGACATCGACAGCATGGCCGGTAAGCGGTTGTCGGTGTATCTGGGTAAAGGTCAACTACGGCTCAACGATTTGGATTTGCCGCGCCAGTATATCGATATCGCTTCAGCACGGCTCAGCCAGCCCTTGTTCAGGTTAGATAAATTTATGGGGTTGGCCGGAGACACCTTAGCTGCACCTGCGGAAACGGCAGAAGCAAAAGCAGATTCTAACGGGCTTTGGATTAAAGTTGAGGATTTCAGATTAGAAGAGGGCGGTTTTTCGCTACACGATTACCGCAGAGCGCCAATAAAGACGACTCCTTCCGACGAACTTGATTTCCGACACTTGGATGTGTATGATATTGCCATTGACGTTAATTGCTTTGCTTTCCGACGGGATACCTTTTCGGGCGAAATAGAAGGTATAGCACTAAAAGATTTGAGCGGCTTCGTACTCAACAAGCTGTCTTCAAAAGAAACGATGGTTTCGCCCCGGGGCATAAGTTTAGTGGGGCTTTCGATAGAGACGCCTTACAGTCAGGTGGGCGATACGCTCCAATTCAAATTCAGAGGCTATGAGTCGTTTGAGTACTTCAACGACGAGGTGAAGATGGATGCGCGTCTGCACGACAGTCAGGTGGCGCTGCGCGACATTATGACCTTTGCAGTGGGCTTACAGCAGAATAAGTTTTTTCGGGCCAATCGGGAGACCGTCCTTCAGATTGACGGGCGGATAAGCGGAGAGGTGAACAACCTAAGTGCCAGGCGTTTGTCGGTGCAATTGCCCGATGGCACCTTCTTAGCAGGCGATTTCAGTTCGCGCAACTTAGCCGTGCGCAACGAAGAGTTTATCAACCTGGGGGTGAAACAGTTGAGTACTTCTATGCGCACCTTGCGCCAGTTGTTGCCGGGTTTCAATCCGCCCAGCAATTACGACAAACTGGGCGCCATCGACTTTAGCGGGCGTTTTGACGGCTTCTTAGCCGACTTTGTGGCTCTGGGCAAGCTGCGCACGAATATTGGCGCTGCCTCTATGGACATGCGCATGAACCTAAAACCGGGTTCGGCAAAAGCGACATACAGCGGCAAGCTGGATCTCATCAACTTCGATCTGGGCGCCCTGTCGGGCAATAAAGACCTGGGGCGGGTAAATTTCACCTCAACGGTAAAGAATGGCCGCGGCCTTACGGGCAAAACAGCCAGTGCCGACCTCACGGCAGAGATTGAAAGTTTGGTATTTCGCGGCTATAAGTACCAGAATGCGGCCCTCACCGGCAAGCTGAATCGCAATTTTTTCAATGGCGATTTTGCCATCAAAGATCAGAACATTGACTTTGCCTTTACCGGCGAAGTTAACATGAGCGATACGGCCACACGATTCGATTTTTTGGCCCGGGTAGAGCGCTTAGACATGAAGGCCCTTAACCTTTCGCCTTTAGATCTGGTGCTGGCCGGCGACGTCAGGCTCAACCTGCGCAACCGCAAGCTTTCTAATGCTGAGGGTGAAATTCGGGTTACCGATCTGGGGCTCACCAAAGATGGCAAAGACAGTTATGAAATAGACTCCCTGGTAGCTTCTTCTTTTTTTGACCGCAATGGGCAAAAGGTATTCAAGCTGGCTTCTGACGTAGCTCAGGGAGAAGTGAGGGGCACTTTCGACCTGGGCGAACTGCCTCAGGTGTGGCAACAGTATTTGCTCGACAATTTTCCGGGCTTTGCAAGTCGCTTGCGCATCAAGCCGCCGAGGAAAGCGCCTGTGCGCAGTCGGTTTACTTATGAATTGAATATAGTCGACTCCAAAGGGCTCAACTGGCTCATTGACCCCAAGCTGGGGCCTATTGTTGGCCTTGACCTGGAGGGGTCATTTAATGGCGACAGCGGCGAGGTGAGGGTGGATATGGAGGCGCCCGGCCTTCAGTACGCCGATGTACGGGTGACCGATTTTAATGTATTTGTAAATCTGGAGAACCAGGAAGGCGAAATAACGGTAAAAGCCGATTCGACAATCGTTGGCAAAACGGCATTCAACGACATCATCCTGACCAATTTAGTAGTAGGCGATAGCATTTTGTTCGGTATTATTTATGATCAGAAAGAGCCTGCCAGCGGAATCAGCAAACTAGCTATTGACGGCGCTTTTATGTTGGCTGATTCGGCGCGCTACCGCGTTGAGCTGATTACATCTAATCTGTCGGCGCTTGAAACGACCTGGAACATCAGCAGGGGCAATGCCATCGTTTTTGGAAAAAAACACCTCGATATCAGCAATTTTTCCCTGACCAACGGGAAGAGACAGATCATATTAGAGGACAGCCCCAATGGCGGGATTGCCCTAAAACTCAAAGCTTTTGAATTTGGTCTCATCGACAGTCTATGGAGCTATCAGACCCTCAATTTTGGAGGCCGGTTTGATGCCGACATTCAGGTGGGCGATGTTTTTAACCTCAAAGGCATCCGGGCGCGTATGGAAAGCGACTCCTTTTACATCAATGGAGAAGACTTCGGCCGGTTCAGCCTTGATGCAGAAGCTTCCTCGCTGCGCGACAGGGCTCAGGCTTATCTAAGCCTCACCCGCGATACTATGCAGCTCATTGCGGAAGGCTTTTTCAACTTGGGAGACATCGGCAATCCGCCGAGGGAAGGGCTGCGGCCGACATCTATGCGCAAAAATTTCTTTGACTTATCGCTGCATTTTGCTGGTTATCCGCTTCGAATAGCCGAATATTGGCTTGCTCCGGGCGTGTCTGACACCCAGGGCCACTTCGATGCTGATTTGCGCGTGGCGGGCATGCCGGGCAAACCCGATGTTAGTGGACAGATACATGCGCAGCAAGGCGCTTTTACCATAGACTTCCTGAAAACCCGCTATCATTTTGCCAGCTCCATCATCAAAGCCGATAATACGCTTTTCAGCGCTTCCGGTACAATCCTGCGCGACAAGTACAACAACCAGGCCGTACTCACCGGGGGCATCAGCCACAACAGGCTTAAAGATTTGGGGCTGCGGGCGAGTTTGCGCACCTCGCGGTTTTTGGCCTTGGACTTAAAAAAAGGCGATAATGATCTGTTCTATGGAACGGCCATAGGCGAAGGTCAGGTGCGCTTTAGCGGCAGCTTTCAGCAGCCCGACATCTATGTGCGGGCTACCACCGGCGACAGCACCCGTATCGTGATTCCTATATCTGAGAGCGCCAATGCCAGCGCCTTAGACGTCAGGTTTGTAAACCGTCGTCAGAAAAACTCAGGAGCCTTAGCTGCGCCGGGGCGAAAACTTACAGGCCTCAACTTAGAAATGGATATGACCATTACCGATAAAGCCGACATGCAGCTCATTTTTGACGAGCAGGCCGGCGATATCATACGGGGCAACGGGCGGGGCAATATTCGCATGTTGCTGCCGCGTACCGGTGATTTTGAGATGTACGGCGACTACAATATAGAGCAAGGCAACTACTTGTTTACGCTTTACAACATCGTCAACAAAGACTTCCGCATTCGCCGGGGCGGGCGCATCGTATGGTCTGGCGATCCTTTCCGGGCGCAGATCAAGTTAGAGGCAGAATACAAAGACCTTCAGGCTTCTTTATCGGCTTTTATCGCCGAGTATTTGGCCAATGCCAGCCCCGATGTGCGCAGCGCGGCCAGCGCTTCCACCAACGTGGCCCTGACATTACAACTGGAGGGCGATTTGCTAAAACCCAACATCAACTTTGATATTGCTTTCCCCCAGTTGGTGGGGCAATTGGCCAACTATGCCGACAACAAACTCCGGCTGCTGAAACAAGATCAGAATGAGCTCAACCGACAGGTATTTGGCTTGATTGTAGTGGGGCAATTTTTGCCGGCCGACCTGTCGTTCCGGGGCTCGCAAGTGGTGACCAATACGCTGAGCGAATTTTTTAGCAACCAACTCACGCTGTTGCTCAATGAGTTTGTGGCAGAAGTATGGGGGGAAGATAATGCCGGTTTCAACCTCGATTTTGCCTACAATCAATATACTTCCTTTCTGGAGGCCGACGGCCAACAGGGAGTGAGCCAGATCGGGCGCAACGGCTTAGAGCTAACCATCAGGAAGAACTTCCTCAACGATCGCCTGTCGGTGCAATTGGGGGGCAACGTAGACTTTGCCAACAACCTGTCGAGCGTAGCCGCCTCAAACAACGGCGCCATCTGGGGCAATGACTTTGCCTTGGAGTATGTGCTCAACGACGCCCGTAGACTTAACCTGCGGGTATACCAACGCAGGGTGCCCGACATTGGCGGCGGCCGACGATTAGAAATTGGCAGCGGCTTAGGGTGGCGGCGGGAGTACGGCTCGTTTCAGGAGTTCTGGGACAGCTTCAAGCGGCAGGCCCGTACCGTGAATAATACCCAGGGCTGATCCGGCACATCAGCTTTGTTAATTCAATGTTATTCACGTGTTAATCCATTGATAAAAAACCACAAAGCAGATGGCTTTGGCTAAAAGAGGTTTGTAATCTGGAGGGCTTGTCTATATCTTTGCCCCGTTACCATTCCTTGACCATTGCATGGATGCCACCCTCCTGATTATGTGGCTGGGCTTTATTCTCGCCGGCTACTCCGTTATCGGAAACGATTCTATTCAAACCTTGGGCACCTTCCTCAGCTCCAACGAGCAGCGGCCCTGGTATGTGTTGTGGCTTTTTGCGGGCAGCATACTATCGGCCTCGCTCTTATACAGCTGGTATTCCTTCAGCGGAGATGTATCCTATGGCCGCTTAGAGAAATACCCGCTGCCGGCCGATTTTAACTGGGCATACCTGCTACCTCCACTGACCCTGATGGTAATTACGCGCTTTGGCATTCCGGTGAGCACCTCGTTTATGATTCTCACCTTCTTCAACCCCAGCAACCTGAGCAAGATGGTGAATAAATCGTTGCTGGGCTATGTACTGGCTTTTGCGGCGGCTATTGTTATCTACAGCGTCATTGCCAAGATTGTGGAAAAGCGGTTTATAGAACGTTCCATTACACCCCGCGAAACCATAATCTGGACAATCCTGCAGTGGTGCTCTACGAGCTTTTTGTGGGCGCAATGGCTCATTCAGGATTTTGCCAACATCTATGCCTATCTACCCCGGCAGTTGTCAACGGGAAGTATGGTCATCTCCCTGGCCGTGCTGCTATTGTTGTTGGCGTTCATTTTCCGGGCGCGGGGGGGCAGCATCCAAAAAGTGGTGAAGTCGAAAGTGAATACCGTAGACATTCGATCAGCTACCATCATCGACTTTACCTATGGGATGGTGCTGTTGTACTTCACGGAGGTCAACCGCATCCCGATGAGTACCACCTGGGTATTCGTGGGCTTGCTGGCCGGCCGGGAGTTGGCCTTGCGCTATCGCTTAGACCAAAAACTGGAGCTGTCTACTTTCAGGATGATCGGTTTCGATTTGGTGAAAATTTTCTTTGGGCTACTCATCAGCGTTTTGCTGGTGGTCATCATGAAGTGGCTCACAGGTGGAGACGCCAGCTGGGGTTAGTCGATCAGCTTCAAACGTTGCCAGTTGGCATATATCGCGTCGGCCAGTACCGCAATGGGTAGGTTGCGCAGCGCCGCCGCCCGTTCGTAGACAGCCGTCACGGACGCAGCGGCGGCGTCGGTTTCCAGCAATACCTTATCGATGGGCAACCGGGAGAATACGTCCGCCGCAGGGCTGTTGTGGCGCAACAGGGCTGCGCCAAACGAAAAAAAGAAGCCCGATGCCGACATCTTTTCCGCCGTATCTCCACCTTTGTTAAAGCCGTGAATGATCCAGGGCGAAGAAAAATTTTTTGAGCGGTACAACCTTTCCAATGCATCGAAGGCTCTTACACAATGAACTACTACGGGTTTGCCCATTTCGTCGGCCAATCGGGCCTGAGCGGTAAAAGCGGCAAGTTGGACATCCGGGGCCGGGCCGCGCAAAGCGTCTAAACCCGCCTCGCCGAGCAAAGGCGTGCGGTTGTCGCCCAAAAGCCGGGCCAGCAGCGGAAGCGACTCGGCCCAGTGGCCGGGTAAATACCAAGGGTGAAAGCCCACAGACCGCAATCCGGGCCAAGCATTAAAAGCTTCGCCCTCCGACAGGTCAAAGCTTCTGATGGCTACATGGCCGGAGTCGTGAGGAATTTCGGCAGAGTGGGTGTGCAAGTCGAGGTAGTACATAAGCGCTTGTTCAGGCAGGCATCAGTAGATTGGTTCTTCAAACAAGCTGTAATAAAAAAAGCAGCCCCTTCTTCTGTGATAAACTAGTGAGTGAAAAGTGGGGGCTGCTTACTAAGAAAATTCAACGCCTATATCATCAAACTTAACATTATTACGCACAGGGGGGCTTGGTCGCTGCCTGCGAAGGTCATATTTTTGCCTTCAAAGAAAAAGTTATGGATTTAAGTACAATGCGGGAGGAGTTTACGAAACATGGCCTCGACCGCCACGAGCTCCTCGACGATCCCATTGCCCAGTTTGAACTTTGGTTTAAACAGGCCCACGAGGGTAGCATTCCGATGCCCAATGCCATGAGTTTAGCCACCGTAGACGCTACCGGCCAGCCCAGCATACGCACCGTGCTGCTCAAGCTCTTCGACCGGGAGGGATTTGTGTTTTATACCAACTACGGCAGCAAAAAGGCTGCCGACATAGCCGCCAATCCTAAAGTAGCGCTGCTCTTTCACTGGGCTGAACTGGAGCGACAGGTGCGCATTGTGGGCGTCGCCGAGCGGGTGTCTACGGCCGAGTCGGCGCGATACTTCCTCACTCGCCCCCGGGGCAGCCAGATCGGCGCCTGGAGCTCCGACCAAAGCAATGTCATCACCTCACGCCAGTTGCTGCAAGCCAAATTTGAAGAAATCAGCGAAAAATTCAAACACGGGGAAGTGCCCCTGCCTTCCTTTTGGGGCGGCTACCGGGTGGCGCCTACGGGCTTTGAGTTCTGGCAGGGCCGCGTAAACAGGCTCCACGACCGGTTTGCCTATACCGCCGATGGCAACGGCGGATGGGAGATCAATCGGCTGGCGCCCTGATGTAGGCCCATGCGGTTTTATGGAGGGTGCTGCCCGGCCTGGCGATGCAGAGGTTTTTTACCCCGATGAGCGCCGCAACGACGTTTAAGCGCGGCCAAATACCTTGCGCCCCCAAAGCAGCACCTGAAAACCATAGACGGTGAGCCAATAGACGAGGGCGGCATAAGAGAGGGCGCCGAGGCCCACAAACAGCTTGACAGTGCGCAGATTGATGTAAAAAACCTCGTAGGCAATAAAATCGGTGAGGCAAAATGCGGCGTGGATCGCAAAGAGCAGCCATAACCCCTTGACCAACTTGCGCAGATACCAGATTTGCTTGCGCTCTTTGTGGGTGCGGGTGTGGCCGGCCCGCTGACGGATGTAGCGCCAGGCAAAGTAGAGATAAGCCATAAAGAGCACGATATAGATGGCCTGCTCAAGGGCGCCGTAAAAGGGATGATAGAAGTACCTGTCGGCTAAGGCTTTGTACACATTATCGCTAAGTAATATCCGCCAAAAGAAAAGCCATTGCCCAAGAGGCAACAGAAAGTGATTAGCATAGGTCCAGCGCAGCCGGTAAGCGGGGTAGGCGTTGAGCTTGACGTGATAAAACAG